>JBCDBW010000038.1:0-32838 GCA_039182965.1 Verrucomicrobiota bacterium | reverse complement strand
TCCCACCCCTATATTCAACTGATCGTAACCCACTAGGTCGACAGCCTGAATCCAGTTTTCGAATTCGTTCTCCTTCCCCTAACGGTTTTTCACCCCTATCTTCTCGTCATGAGATCCATAACGCAAAACTCTACCACTCTCGTTGCGGCCCCCTTCCTGCTTGCCGGGATCTTTCTCTTTCTCTCTTTGCCACCCCATACCGCCGCCCAACCCAAGCCCCTCCCCACCTGGAACCTCGTTAACTCCGCCGAACCACAACCCATTGCCCCCGGTGTCGCCTACATCAAAAAATCCATCGCCGTCTCAGACTCAGACTCCGCTTTCAATAGAAACAAAACCCTCCACCTCATCACCTTCAACAACCGCGTCGCCACCTTGAAAGTCATTGACCAGGGAGACGACCCGAGGGACCCACCCTATGACGACCTTGCCGATGCGATGCAACAAAACTTCTGTGTCGCCGGTTGTAATGGAGGCTTCTTCACGGAAGACTTCGCCCCCGGTGGACTCGTCATCACGAGCGGCCAAGCCATCGGCTCGTTCACCACCCACTCTCTCTACGCCGGCACAATCCTCGTGTCATCAGATGGTGCCCTCGCTCTTCTCTGGAACGACGAAACCAAAATCACACCCGATATCGCCCACCTCATCCAGGCCGGCCCTCGTCTCGTCCTCGAAGGCAAACCCAAAACAGTCTTCGGTTGGGAACCCCATCGCAACCGCACCTTCATCCTTACCGACGGTGAGGAAAATTGGGCCATCGGTCTCTGTACCAAAATTAGCCTCTCCGATCTCGCCGTCGTCCTAGCTAATCCAAAAATCATCTCCGAAGTTAACGTCCAGCGCGCCCTTAACCTCGACGGCGGAACCTCCTCCTCACTATACTTCAGCCGTGGCGCCGGCAAACGCCCCTTCGAATTCAACGGCTTCAAACCCGTCGTCCGCAACTACCTCGGCATCACCAAACGCTAATCTCATTCCAATCCCATAACGCTTAACTCCACCGGATTCCGAACCATGAAATCCATCGCTCTCCTCCTCCTCCTCGCAATACTTACCCCTTTCAACCCTGCCCTCTCGAAAGAAAATCAAAAGAAAAAAAGTCTCTACAACGTCGTCCTCCTCATGCGCCGGCTCGAACCCATTGAACTCACCAAAAATCAAGCCACCCAAATCGAAATCCTCAACCATCAAGTGATCGATGAAGTTCACTCCATTCGTGACACCGCTGGCATCACTAAAGAACTCATCCTCGAACGTGATAAAGTCTATGGAGAACTTGTTAAAAATGGGTCCGTCAAAGCTGACGAATTCATCCCCCACCTCGCCGAACGCCTAAACCTCACCGACGCCCAAGCCAAAGGCTTCGCCGATACCGTTACCGCCAAATCAGAATACAAAGAAAAGGTCATGGCCGTTCTCACCGAAGAGCAAAAAGCCCAGCTCAAAGCATCCAAAGCGTCCTCCGCAGACTAAGAACACCAAACGATTCATCCATGGTCCGCCTCTGTTTCATCGGCTTCAAGTTCCCGCCAGCGAGGGCGAAGCCAAAGCTCGAAAAGCAATAACCACCTCTCTTGCTTCTACTATCTCCCGTTCAAACACCCACCTACGAAGGCAATACCGAACTCGACAAAACAGAAATGCCGCTCCCGCCGTTCCTGCTCAAAACTGACCCTCAACTAATCGCAGCACCACCCGGTTCACATCTAGCACCGCCTTCGCCGCTTTCGTCTTGGGTTGCACCCGCAAGACCCGTTCCCCCGCTTCCCCAACCACCAATTCTCCCAAAACCACCGTTTCCCAATTCTGAAATCCCCCCGTGTCCTTGACTTCAAAATCCACCACCCAATCCCCCACCGATACTTCAACGACACTGCCACCCTGACCCTCACCACACCCCTGCACCATGGATACCTCATACTTCCCCGGCTTCGTCACTTCAAAAGTCCACCGTGCCGAATCTTCCGGATAAACCCAAAAACCAAGACACTGCTTCTCCTCCTTCGGCTCATAACGCATCTTGACCGCATCCGTTGTCGCGTCCTTCGCCAGCAAAATCACCTCGCCGGTTTCCGCATCCTGCCGCACCACTTCCTCCCCCTCCGGCGCTGGGACCAGCTGCACGGAAACCAGCTTAAAGTCATAAAGCGGATCGTCCTCCGGTGTCATCAGCATAAGCTCCTGCTCTCCCTGATCAGCCAAATAAAGCTTTCCCAACCGCACGGTCTTCGGATCATCCGCCTCACCTCCAACTTTTAGAAAACCCTTCACCAGCTCCTGCTTGTTGCTCCGAAACCGCGCTTGCGCCCCCATCGCTTTGCGCAATCCGTAATACCGCACGTCCACCCAATACATCCCCCACCGTTCCGCCTTAAACGGCCAGGAATATTCGTCCCAATGCACCATCTCCTTCCGCACTCCCGAGGCCATCGGAAATATCAATTCGCCGCGCACCAAATTCTCACCCAGTGACGCGATCAACTCTTCACTCGGCAACTCGTCGGCCGGCGCCACTTCCCCCTCAGGCTCCGACTTCTTCTTCTCCGCCGCCCCTCCACCCCCATCACTCATCTTCATCCCCCTATCCTGCCCGAAAACCATGCCAACCCCCACCACCAACAAAAACCCAGACACCAGATACTTCTTCATCCCATTACCTTCAGCACCCTCACACGATCATGCAATCCCCGGCTCCCAAAAAAATCGGCGTCTTTAAGCCCCTCCCCTCCGAACGAACCCGCCCACTAAGCCTGCGCTGGCGCCACCGGCAAACCCACCACTTCTCCCGCATCCATCGCTTCCTTCAATTCATCCAAGGTCGGCATCCCTTCCTGCGCCCCCGCCTTCATGATCGCCAGAGCCGCGGCCAAATTCGCTCGCCACACCACATCCTCTGCACCCAACTTCCCGGCCTGCGCCTCAAGTATCCCCGCCGCCAAGACCCCCGCAAACGTATCCCCCGCGCCCACCGTGTCCACCGGATTCACCCGACGCACCGGCACTTCAATGACTTCCGACCCCGACAAGGCCAAGGTCGATCCCGACCCACGCGTCACCATCATCGCCCCCACCTGACGCGCCGCAGCCCGGTCCGCGCAAGTCCTCAAGTCTTCCAAGGACGTTATCGGCATCGCAAAAAAAATCCCCGCCTCGTGCTCGTTCACAACGAGGATGTCCACACGCCGCTCCCCCCACGGAAATTGGTTCGGCCATGGAGAGGGATTGAACATCACCAGTGTCCCCGCCGCATTCGCAATCTCGATCGCTCGAAGATTAACTTCCAACGGCACTTCCCCCTGCAGCAACAACACTCCAGACTCCGCAATCACACCCGCATACTCCTCTAATTCCTCAACCCTCCAACTCCTATTTGCCCCTTCCGCTGCCACAATCGTGTTTTCTCCACCGGCATCCAGCGTGATAAAGGCCGTCCCCGTCACAAATCCATCCGCCGCTTTCACACCCGTCGCATCGACTCCGTTCGCCACAAGATGCTCCGCATACCCCCGCCCCATCGCATCGTTTCCGACTCGGGCTAACAATCGCACACTGGCACCCATACGCGCCGCCGCCACCGCTTGGTTCGCCCCCTTTCCTCCATAACGCACCGCCAACTCCTCCGCCACTACCGTCTCGCCAGGCTCCGGGAACGCGCCCACCCGACAATAATAGTCCGCATTAACCCCTCCCATTACCGTAATCCCAGTGCGTCCCGTCATTCCCTACCCTTACCCCATTTTACTTAACGCTTCCAAATAAATCCAACGTCACCGCCCCTTGCCCCAAGCCTCAGGTCCCCGCACCACCAAAAAAAACGCCCTTGCCCCGTTCCGCCCGCCCAATCGCCCCACCTTTTCCCCTCGACACTCGACCCCCTTTCCGTCAAAAGCCCCACAAGACGATGTCCGACGCCGCACCCGAAAACCAAGTTTCAAATTCCGTCCCCGACTCCCCGTCAAAACCGACTCGAAAAAATTCTCGAAGCACTTCTTCTCCCACCAAGACCACACGCACCCGGAAAGCCCCCAGTCAAAAAAACAAGCCCGCAGTTGAAACCACACGCACGAAAAAATCACAATCCGCGCCCGCCATCCCAATCGATCCCAAAGAACTTGCCGATCACGCTTGGGAAATCTACCTCGCCGAACTCGCCGAAGAAGGCCTCACGAGCTTCGACGATAAAGACTGCGATTCCCTCGCCAAACGCGCCTTCGAAATGGCTCTCGTCTTTCTCCAACACCGCAATCGCCATCACCCCCTGTCCTGATCTCACCAACCTGGGAACGGAGGACATTACTCCCCTGTCACAGCGACTCCACCCAAACCGCCTCGCCGGCCAGCGGCCTCCTCAAGGATAACCGTCCACCCGCGGCGAACAACGAGAGCCGGCGGCCCAAGTGCCCATCTGGCTCCAGCGGCACGCTCGCTACAACCGCCCCCTCACGACATCTCCGAGGCGCAACATCGATCGCTCCGCCTTCGACATTCCCGCCCTCTCCTCCAACAATTCCACCAAAACCGCCGGACGATCCGTCAATATATTGTCCACACCTAAGTGAATCATCGTGTTCATGTCCCCCGCCTGATTCACGGTCCAGACATGCACTTCCTTCCCCGCGCGCCGCGCCCGGTCAATCAAATCACGCGATACCGCTCGCGCACTCACACTCAACAAGTCCACATCCAAACGCGTCAAATCACCAACCGAAGCCGTCACAATTAATCCCGTCCTTAATTCCGGATCACTCTCCCGCACCGCCATCACCCCATCGTAACTTAAAGAGGTGATCACACAATCTTCCTCAAATTCCTTCTGGCGTACCATCGCCGCAACATCCTTTGCCATACTCACGTCCGACCCAGCGAACTTCATTTCAATGTTCAGCTTTGCCCCACCCGCCTTCGCCACATCAATCACTTCTTCCAAGGTCGGCGCCCGTTCCCCTGCAAATTCCTCCCCAAACCAACGCCCCACATCCAATGCGCCAATCTCCTCATAAGTCATTTCACTCACCTGCCGCGGTACACCAGCCAGGCGCTTCATGTCCGTGTCATGCACCAAAATTAAAACCCCGTCCGCCGTTTGCTGCACATCAATCTCGATGTAATCCGATCCCTCCTCAATCGCCAACTCAATCGCCGGCATCGTATTCTCCGGCGCCGCAAGCGAACTCCCCCGGTGGGCTGTTACCGACACATCATCATCCGTCACATCCATCGTTTCCAGTATCCCATAACATATCACACCCGAAACCAATACGACCGCCGTCGCCCCCATCCACAACCACCGCCGCAGGGGAATCCCTCGACCCGTCTCATCCACCCAGGTCCGCTCCCCCAAATGCTCACTGTCCGGAATCTCTAAAACACTCGTCCGCTCACGAAACCATCGCACCGTAAAGATCGAAAACGTAACCACCAGTATGAAATTCACAGCGACCGCCACACACAACTCCACCCCCAGGACCACTCCCACCATAGCAATCGCCAACGGAACATTCCCGCCCACCAAAAGCACGATCACCCACCGAAACATCGCCAAAACCGCCGTCGAGCCAATGACTAACACAATCATCATCAGACTCCAGCCCACAACCAACCCCATCACCCGCACCCAATCAGTCCCCACCAACTCACGGCTCCGCTCCAGTGCGACTCGAGGAGGCCGCCCCTCAAAAATCAACGCGGGCACCGCAAACAACCAACGAACAAACAATCGCAATGCCAAATAACCACATACCACCCACGCCACTCCCGTAATCCCCAGCGCCAGCCAATACTCCAACGGACGCGTCTGCACATAAAAATAAATGTCGAACTCCGACAAAAATATAAGGAAACAAACCCCCGCCACCACCACCGCAGGCAAAGCCAAGCAAAGATAGCCCGCCAGCATCCGCAGTCCCAGTTCCAGCAAATCTCGAATCCGCCCTCCCAAATAACGCAGTAAGCCCACCAAGCGAATCCGCTTACCCGTCATCGACGCTGCCGCCACGACCATCAAACCCCCGGTCTGAAAAAAGAACCCCGTCGCCCCCAAAACAAAAATCACCACCACAAACAACCAGCCCTTCGGCGACAAAAAAAATGAAGCCAAATCAAAATTGCTGACCGCACCGCTTCCCGACCACGACAAAATCGCCGTCCCGAGTATCCCCGAAACCGGTGCCAGCACGGATGCCGCCAACAACAAAAACAAAATCTCAAACCCCACAAACTGCCCCGCCCGCCTCACGAATACGTCCCGGTACGCCCGCACCGATGTCGCCGACCGCTCTCGCCATCCCATCATCTCGCCATCCTCCACGTCTCACCCCCCAAACGCAACGCCCTTCCGCTCACCGCTTTTCCCAAACCCAACCCCGCCGTATCGTGTATCATCCCACCATGAGATATCTCTACCTCCACGGCTTTGCCTCAGGCCCCACTTCCGAAAAAGCGGCCTTCCTCCGCAAACGCTTCGCCGAACATAACCTCTTCCTCGAAACCCCCAACCTCGCCCCAGGCGACTTCTCAAAACTCACCCTCACCAGCAAACTCGCTGAACTCGCCCGCACCCTCAAAGCGCCGCCCACCAGGGAGACCATCTCTCCCACCAAACCGCTTCGCCCCCAAACGCAGTCCATTCCAACCAACAATGCCCGTTCCCAACGGACAATCGCAGCCATGCCACCGCCAATCGCCACATCCGCCGACAAAACCAATCCACCGCTGCCAACGGCAATCCCCAAAAATACTAGCCCGCAAGCGGCAAACAACGAGCGCCGGCCGCCAGCAGCGGCATCCAGGTCAAGCGGCACGCTTGTATTGCTGGGATCATCTTTGGGCGGATACGTCGCCACTCTCTACGCCCACCAACATCCCGACCAAGTCCGCCAACTCATCCTCCTCGCCCCCGCATTTGCTTTCCCAACCCGCTGGCTCCAAAACCAACCCGCAGAAGCCGTCGCCGCCTGGCGCAACTCCGGATTCCACACCGTCTATCACCACGGCCAACAACAAGACACCCAAATCGGTTACCAACTCGTCACCGACGCCCAACAATACCCCGATTATCCCATCATCCCCCCCAAAATTCCCATCCTCATCATCCACGGAAAAAACGACGAAACGGTCCCTATCGCTTCCTCCCATCACTTTCTCAAAATCAATCCCCACGCCGCCCTCATCGAACTCGAAGCCGATCATCGCCTCACCAATCCCGCCGATCTCGAGGCAATCTGGCACCAAATCATCCCACTTCTTCAGTGAAACCCCCGAGGTTCCATTAGCCACCCAAGTGAGTAAACCTCTTAGCAAGATACCGCTAACGAAAGACAATCCCCCAAAAGCACGAGCCGCTGCCGATCCGCTAGAATCCTCCCATGCATCAGTTCGCCATTCTCTCGAAATGGATCTCCCTTTGGACAGCCGCCTTACTCACGCTGCCAGGATTCGCGTCCGCTGTCATCGTACCCTTCACCGAGGACTTCCTCACGGATGACGCCGGTTGGCAAACTCAGGTCAGCGGCACCCCGACTTATATGGCGACTGGCGGGCCAGCAGGGAGCGAGTCGTTTATATCAGGTTAGTTAACGTTCGCAGCGACCGCAGGCGGTGGTGTAACCGGAATAAGGGGGCAAGGAAGCAACAACGCCAGCGGGGACGCTTTCGTCGGGAACTGGATCGATGGCAGCGTGACAGAGTTCAGCGCTCAGGTTCGCCACGATGCCCCCGTTCCCCTTAGCGTCTTCACACGCATCGCAGGTCCCGCGAACTTTCCGGGAGCCCTCGGCCTGGATTTTGTCCCGGTTTTGCCCAATACTTGGACAGAGATCTCCTTCCCCGTAGGCCCCACGAGCCCGAACATACTCTATGTCGAAGGTGGCAACTTCAACAGCATTTTCTCAAATGTCTCGAACGTCCAGATCGGGGTGACGACCCCGGACGGCCTCGAGAACGGGCAGTATACCTTCGATGTTGCCTCCGTATCGATCGTCCCTGAACCCTCGGCATCTCTCTCTGCCCTCCTCGGCCTTTCTATTTTCGTCCTGCACCGGCGGCGCCCTTCAACGCCAAAACTCTCGTCTCATAGTGCACTTTGAGAATAAGGTCTAGCGGCAGCAGGCAAAGACGCCCTTCTCAAACACAAAGAATCTGTGGTCTCCGAAAACTTGTCGCGGCGACCCCTCGCGACCCAGGCGCATCTAAATCCTTTAACGGACCCACGCCCCGCGGCCGCAATAAACCGCTAATCTTCAGCAATTTCGCGAGGCTATGGCGTGAGCAAGTAATGCTACAGTGAAAGGTTGATTGTTGGCACTGATCCGTGATCCGCGTGAACCAATGAGCTGCTTCATCTACCCAACGCACCCCGTCCCAGCACTTCTCCGACGAATCAATTCGTTCCCGTAACCATGAAACTCCAGTCGCCGGTCAAACCAAATCAGAACGCTTTTACCCTGATCGAGCTCCTCGTCGTGGTGGTTATCATCGCCACTCTCTCTGCCCTGTCGTTCCCCATCTACAACAAAGTCACCAAGCGTGCCTACATGGCAAAGGAAATGACCGCCGGGCGGTCTCTCATCGGGGCCACACTCGCCTATGCGACCGACAACGGAGGAGAAATCGTCCGTGGACTCGACCAGACTCACGCCCCCATGAAGGTCACGAGCGGCCCCTACGCGGGAATAACCGTCTCAGGTCCCGAAGTCGCACGCTACCCCTTCCGCCTCGGCCTCTACTTCGACCACAATTTCGAAGGGACGACCATTATCAACTCTCGCCTCAAACAAATCATGAGCGAACAAGGCTCTAGCTACATCGTCAGTCTGCTCCCGGCCTTCGGCATCAATGGAGAAAATGTCGGTGGCGTCTTCTCAGCCGGCTCCACCGCCAACTCCGACTGCGTTACGAACATCCAGCAAATCCACGACCCGTCGCGCCTGATCGCCTTCGCGACAGCGCGCATCGAACATGAAGACTTCGATGGTATGGCGCCTGGATTCCACCTGGTCTCCCCGCCCAAATCCGCCGCCGGCTCTTGGTCAGGATCATACAGCGACTCGAACGCCTCAAGCTGGGGAAATGTCGACTTGCGCTACGGGAACAAAGCAATTGCCGCTTTCATGGATGGAAGCCTGCGCCTCGTCGGAGACGAAGAGATCAAAGATATCCGCCTCTGGAACAACGAGGCCGCAAAGAACGACGACCAAAATTACCGACCCGGTTCAAACAACCGCAACACCGGTGCCGGCGACGGAAGACGGCGCGGCCGGTGATCCTAACCATCTCATGTGCTCCCCCCTCCAATTCAAAGTGCGCTCCCGCCTCGCCCGCTTGCCACTCTATGTGACAGCCATCAGTCTTACCCTCGGCTTGCTCCCGGACCCGGATGCCCGCGCCGGCAATCTGTTCCCCGACTTCATTCTGCCAGGCTTCTTCCTCGACCCCCCCTCCAACTACACGTCGTGGGAGTTCAGCAAGTGGGACTACTTCTACACGCCGACGGACACCGTCGGCGGAACCACATTCCCTCAAAATCGAAACTTTCCGAATTCCGAAACCCTCGTCCCACCCCCCGCCGCCCCCGCAGGTTACGAAGTCTTATTCGTCGGCTCCGATAGCTTCGGTCCCATCGGAGATTTGACAGGAACCCCTCCCGGCCCTTTTACCTACACCGGCCCCTTCACCGGTGAACACGTTTGGGACGTGCAATCGCATGCAGATGCAGTGAATTCCGGATTCAGTGGCCCCTTTAGCGCCCTCCCGACAGACCCGAATCCGCCAATGCCAAACGCGAACTTCCACGCGGAAAACCCGACCATCCGTCAACACAGTCCCGCGGTCGTTTCCGCGTCGAGAAGCATCTATGGCGAAAACGACCCTCTCTCTTTCACCGTCGACGACTCCCTTCCCTTCACCTCCAACACCGTTGTCTTCCAGTTTCAGACCGCCGGAACCGAAATCGATCCTGATACGATCCTTCTGAACTACAATGATGGATCGCTGAAAAGTGTTGCCCCCACCGATCTCATCACGGAACGGCGAACCATCGAGGCCGGTCCAACCGGTTTCTCATTCGTCACGCGTATGGGCGCCCAGTGGGATCTCACCGGTCTCGGGATCACGGACTACACAATCACCTTCGAAGCAGCAGAAGAGAATTGCAGCTTCCAGGATGCTGAACTCAACACCGCCGATGCATACGTCCCGGACGACGGCCTTCCCACCAAACGCGATTTCACGAGTGCAACCAACGACTCGTGGTCCACTTCCTCGAATTGGGAAGACGCCAATGGTAACAATCTCCTGCCAGCCGATGGCGCAAACATCACCGTCACCGGAGGTTCTTCACTCAACATCGGCAATTCGAATCGAAACTTCTCTCTCCTCAAGATCGATACCGGAGAAGACTTTACCATCAATGGAACCGCTGATCTGATATCAAACTCAGGCATCACCGCCTCTGCTACCACATCTCCGAAAACCATTACCGTCAACCCCGATATGTCCCTCGAAGAGTTTAATTTCTTTACCATCGAGGAAAACCAAACGGTTATTTGCAACGGTTCTCTATCCGGCACCGGAGGAATCGAAAAGAACAGCGACGGCACTCTCCGCTTGAACGCCGCCAGCACCTTTACCGGTGGCATTTTCCTGGGCGGAGGCAAAATCATCCTCGCCAATACGACCGCTTACGGAAGTGTCGTTAATGAACTCAATCAGACTTTCGTCTTCAAAGGCATTCTCGAAGTTGAGCCAGGCGGAACACTCGGCAACAACAATTCCCGCGTACGAATCGGTATCCCCGACTTTGAATCCGGTGGCGTAGATACAAGCCAACTGAATATCAAAGGCCAACGCACCATCTCACAACCCATTGACTTCACCTTGGGCGACAACCCAAAGATCCTGTCTTTCTCAGAGACCGGCACCGGTGCCACCTGCTCCACCAATCTTTCCATGGCATTCTTCGTCGCGGGAATACCCGCATTCGGCATCGACGAATCCCCTCCCACGGACAACGCCGAACTGGCCGCCATCAACCCCGACGACAGCGTCGCGTTCACCGGCACACTCACCGGCGGCGCTGCCGATACCACCCTGTTCACCTCCGGTGGAGGAACGGTCATCTTTTCCGGTGTCACGAAAGCCTATCTCAGCCAGACTGTCGTCAAAGACGGTACACTCCATGTGGAGCCGTCGGGCGCTTTTACCAACCAGAACAATGTGACCATCAGGGAAAATGCCCGCCTCCAGGCCGATGCCAATCTCACCCTCGCCTCCGGAAAAACCCTCCACGTCGACGGAACCCTCGACGGCACCGGTTCCCTCACCCTCAACGGCGTAACCGTGTCCGGCTCCGGCACCATCAACAAACCAGCCACGTTCAATGCCGGCGATACGATCAGCCCCGGCTCCAGCACAGGTCCCCCTCACCTTCGGTGCCAACCAAACATGGGGCCCCGGCACCACCTACGATTGGGAGATCAACGATACCACGAACGGCCCAGATGGACCATTCGGTCGCGATCGCGTCCTCATCACCGGTGACCTCAATATCACCGCCAATAGCGGCTCTCCGATCACGCTAAACCTAACGTCCCTTGGCTTCGATCAAACCGGGGGAGCCGTCCATAATTGGAACCCCTTCGACACTCATCAGTGGCCCATCGTCACGGTCACTGGAAGTATCAGCGGCTTCGATGCCTCCGATTTTGCCATCAACGCCTCCGCAATCACGAACACACTCCCCGGCTCCTTCACGCTGACCTCCGACGCCCAAAATATCTTTCTGAATTACACCCCCTCCGGCACTCCCTCGCCCAGCTACACTTCTTGGTCCGCTTCTTTGCCAGCCGGCTTCCAAGGCAAGCTGCAAGACGCCGATTTTGACGGGATCCTCAATGTGGTCGAATTCGGAAATGGTGGCGATGGAAGCAGCGTCCAAGATGGAGGAAACACCAATGAAGTCGGGATCGACACATCCACTCCGGATGAACCCCGCTTGACCATTACCTTCACCATTGCCGACCCGTCACGCCCCGGCGCGACTATTGAGGTCCTCGCTGGCAGCGACCTGACGAACTGGATACCCATTGCCTCCAAAGTTGGAGGCAGTTCATGGCAAGGCCCCGCCCAGGTCACCGTCGGCGCCTCCACAAATGGTCGCACGACCATCACCGTCACCGATACCGAGATCATCTCTCCCGACGCAGCGGTCCCACGCTTCCTCACGGTCCAGTTTTCCTCGAGCGACTGACGGCCCGAAGCCATTCCCCGCCCCCCTGATATCTTCCTCTCGACCGCGAAGCGCGAGAGGCTCATGCCGCCGCTCCCACCCTCCTGAATCGCCCCCCATCCAGTAACCCTCGCCATTTAATTCCACTTTTCAGTTGCCACGCCGCCACCTTTCCTTTTTAATGAGATTGAGTCTCAATAACAACACCCCAGATGATGACCGCTGCTGCCTCACCAAAACGCCAAGCTCGCGCCTCCGCATCCAATCGCGCCGCCCACGGCACCACCACCAAAGCCCGCGCCAAGGCCACTCCCATATTCGGTGACGTCAAGGATAACGGCTTCGAAATCACTTACCACCAAGCCCTTTCTCCCCAACCCATCGAGTGGTCCCTCGACCTCAACGAATCACCCGACGCCTTCCACTTCTGCTTCAACCTCTCCGGCTGGGCTATGCTCCGCCAAGGCCCTGCCGCCGCTGAACTCCAACCCAATTCCCTCGCCTTCCTCCACCCCAATCGCCCCGACCGACTCTCCGCCGTCCGCGCCGCCCAGCAAAAACATGAGTTCCTCTCCATGACACTCGGCGAAGATTACCTTGCCGATACGCTCTCCCCCTACGCCGCCCTCCTCGTCGCACCACTCAAAAACCTTCTCTTCCCGGACCAATCCAAAAAGTCGCCCAAAGGCAAAACACCTGCCCTCCGCTCCCCCTCCGGCCAACTCAAATCACGCAACCTCTCCGCCGACGACAAACTCCTCGTTTCCTCCCTCCGTCATCCACCCGTGAACCCTGCTGCCCAATCCCTCTGGTTCGAAAGCAAACTTCACGAGTTCTTCGCGCTCCGCTGCGTCGAAGCCCCTCCGGAAGAACAACTGTTCTGCACCAGGCAAAAAAACCTTCAATTGGATCGCGTCGAAAAAACAAAAGCCTACCTCGCCCAACACCTCGACGAAAAACTCGATCTTTCCGCCGTTGCCAGAGCAGTCGGCTGCAGCCAACACTATCTCTGCCGCATATTCTCAGCGACCGCCGGCATCACTATCAGTCGCTTCCTCCGGTGCCTGCGCATCAATCGCGCTTGCCAACTCCTTCGCGAAGGCCGCTTCAACGTCACCGAGGTCGCCCTTGAAGTTGGCTACCAATCCCTCTCCCACTTCAGCAAAGCCTTCTTCGAAGAAAAAGGAGTTCACCCCTCGAAATTTTAGTCTCGCCGTCGCGTCCCTCCCGCATCACCTATACCCGGCAACCCCTCAACCCGGCGAGGGACCATCTACAGCTGAATGTAGCGTGCCGCCATTTGCAGTCCTGGTTGACACTCGAAGCCCTCTAAAAATATCCCAGCTAAAGGCTATTCGAGAATGCGGCTTCCCCGTGTGCACCTCCACAAGGCTCGTCACCGAAATCCTTCTTTTTAGTATCTCTTTGAAAACGTGAACGGAAAACGATCGCGCTCACCCCGACTCTTTCAGAGCCACTCAGCTGTCCTTGCCCTTCTCTTCCGCTCCTTCCTTTGTCACCACAAAGGTCTCAAACAGTTCTTCCAAATCACCCGCATTCACCTCCTCACCAGACTCCTGCACCTGCTTCGCCAACTCAAACATCGATCGCCACAAGAACCGATCACCCACTTTCTCTTTCACATTCAATGGACCTTCCTCTTTCAATACCTCTTGCCAATATCCGTCCACCTGCTTCCAGAATGCCTCCGTCGCTGCCCAATACTCTTTCGCCGGCGTGAAATCAAAATCGTCTGTCCGATCGTAATAATTTAACCCGCGCTCTCGCACCAACAACTCATCCTCCTCGCCGTCTTCGCCCAATACCCGCTTGATGTTGTCCTGCTCATGCACCCAGCCGTCCACAGTGATAATGTGGCGATTCACCGCCATTAAAACGTGATAATCATCGCGCTTCGTGTGCTCTCGACGGGGCAACGGCCGTGACGTCATTTCCGACTCCCAAACCGACATCGCCGGTTCATGCACCCAACGGCCGTAACTTTCATACCGAGGACTGTCGTCCACTTGCGTCACCCGTTGCGACCAAGTCCCTTTGACTTCCTCCGGACTCAATTCCCGTCGCTGCCAGCGCTCCTTACCCAAAAATTCATGAATCACCGGATCCTCATACGTCCATACCTGCTTCCAATGCTTCACCACCTTGTCGCCGCGGGTAACCAGCAAATGCTGTAACGCAATCCGCCCTCCCGTATCCTCCACCACAGTTACCATCTCCGTCGCGTCTTCCTGGTAGGGCGATTTCAACTTGTATCCGGGCCGCAAAGGCACCGTCTCCTCGAAGTTGAACAACACTTCAAACTCACCCGCCATCGACAGAATCGCTTCCCGATCCTTTTCAAAAGAACTCGTCTCCCCGCCCGTGACTGCCGTCTGCCCCCAACCAAACACCACCCCCGTCACAACGACGCAGATTGCAGAAGAAAGGGCCGTTCTCATGCCGACAACGTGAATCCACAATGCCCCCCCCGTCAATGACGCCTTGCCGATTTTTAGCGCAAATCCTCTCACCCCCGCCACGGCTAAACCGGTTCAAATAAATTCGAACCGCACCAAAATTGCTCCGAGAGGAATGACATCATCCGCCTCCTCAAAAAAATCACGTCGCATCCGAGACTCCAAAACACTCAAGTGGTTCACTTGCTCCAGCCGCATCGGAAATCGCATCGTTCGGTCCGTCCACTCCGGGGCGAAAACAACCGCCCGCATCCGACGATCTACTTCGCGACGCACCCGATAATACGATAAATAGCTTCCCGCTGACAAAACTCCCGCCAGTCGGAAATAGGCGCGCATCACTTCAGCAGCATCCTCGTTCTCAGCAACCCGCGCCCGAAACTCCAGCAAGCGGTCCAATACTTTGGAGGAAAGACCCAATCGCCGGTCAGCAAGCAATTCATCCAACAAGGTCAGCGCCGAATCCTCGATCGGCTCCGAAACAGAATGAGAAAGCGTCATCATCTCAGGTAAATTCCTGCCGGTGCATCCGCACCTGACTACCCTAAACATGAAAGTCTCTGAACCACTCTGCAAGCACTTTTTTGAGATTGAGTCTCAATAGCAGAAAAAAGGGGCCGATTGCCCATAAATTCATCCGAATCAATCACCCGCTCACCTCCCGATACCCAAGCCAATCCCCCCCACCACGCCCAAAAAATGGCACACAACCGTTCCGGCGTAGCCAAAAAAACCGCCCCCAACCAATCCTCCGTCGCCCCTTCCCTAAGAATCGAGTCCCTCTACTTGAGGTAACTCTTCAGCATCCAAACCGCTTTCTCATGCGCTTCAATGCGTCCAATACACACATCCTCAGTCTCCGCATCCCCATTCTCCGCAGCTAACTTTCGTGTTTTGAACAACCCCCCCATGACAACTTCGTGCCCTTCAATCAATGCCGCGACCATATCCTTGCCCGGCAAAGACCCCGCACTCATATCATCCATCTTCGTCATCCCGGATAACGTCTTAATTCCCCCGACGGCATACTCATCCAAAGCACGAACCCGCTCCGCCAAGTCATCGATCGCAGAAAACAAATCCTCATACTGACCCTGAAACGCCTCATGCAACTGAAAGAAGTCGGTCCCCTCTACATTCCAATGGGCCAAATGGGTAGACGCCATTAGCGCATAACAATCCGCAACCACTTGATTCAAATTCGCCGCAATCTCACCGACCGCCGCCTCATTTACCGGACTGGATGTTGTAATTTCAGAACTCATGATACTAGGTAGACCTTACGGTCGCCGGGGGCAAGTCGATACTGAACGAAACAGTAATTATCGCGCCCCGATAGCAAACCTAAACACCCTTAGGCCGCCACTACATCATACCGACGAAAGGCCGGTTTCGCACGACACAACACTTTCTTGGTGTTCGCCGCCCGTCCACACTTCACGCAAAGATAACAAGGATTCGCGATCAACCGCTCCAGCTTTTCCGGATTTCGCGAAATATCCGCCTTCTTCCAATCACAAATCGTCTTGGCCATGACTCAAAAGTATTCCTCGCTCGCACGTTACTGAGATTGAGAACGATTCTCAAAAGAAAAACGGCGCCTGCTCTCGCCGTTCTTTCACCGCTTTCCTTCCTTGCCCCGTTTACCCTGCTACATTAATGGTTCCTTATGCAAATTACCGAAGACGTCCAGACCGCCATCAACCGTCAAATAAATCAAGAATTCCTCGCTTTCTACCGCTACCTCGCAGCTGCCGCATACTTCGAAACCACTCCCTACGGCGGCTTCGCCAAGTGGATGCGACTCCAAGCCGATGAAGAACACAGCCACGCCATGAAGTTCTTCGGCTATATCATCGATCGCCGCGGCACCGTCCAACTCGAAACACTTTCCGCACCGGAACACAACTACGACGGTCCCCTCTCCGTCTTCGAACAAAGCCTCACGTGGGAACAGGAAGTCACCCAAAAAATCAATCACATCTACAAAGTAGCTCAGGACGCAAAGGACTTCGCCACGACATCTTTCCTCAACTGGTTTGTCGACGAGCAAGTCGAAGAAGAAAAGACCGCCGACGATTGGATTGAACGACTCAAACTTGCCGGCAATGACCCCGTCGCTCTCCTCAGGCTCGACGCCGAAGCCGCTACCCGCTCCGCCACCCCCGCACCAGCCGCCTAAGGCGAACCGCTTCCTCGCAAGACTCTAACCCCGTTGTCTACGTGGCGATAGCAAACGCCGCGCCGGTGCCTGCATATCCCCCATATCACCCCGGCAAGGAATGGATTCAGCAGCTTCTCTACGCTCAGATGCTTCCCCCACTCTTGCTCACATACCAATACAAACTGTGATAGAATACCCCTTGAATTTACCAACGCCCGCCAGCCATGCCGACGCAAAATCGCTTAGCCCGACTCTTCACCGCCCTCTCCCTCTCCTTAACCACCTTATCCTTCGCCGCGGATACCCCTCAATGGAATGCCTTTCGCGGCACTGGCGATAGCACCAGCACTCTAAATAACCTGCCCACCACCT
The DNA here is from genome assembly GCA_039182965.1 of Verrucomicrobiota bacterium. Classification (GTDB taxonomy): domain Bacteria; phylum Verrucomicrobiota; class Verrucomicrobiia; order Verrucomicrobiales; family DEV007; genus JBCDBW01. Next base: position 15,599 of record JBCDBW010000038.1, on the reverse strand, counting down.
GGTCGAATACCGAAAACGTCGCGTGGCGCAAAGACCTCGCCGGATATGGGCAATCCAGCCCGGTTGTATGGGATGAACACGTCTACGTCACCAGCTCCTCAGGAACTCAAAAAGAAACGCTCATCGTCGAATGCTTTGACCTAACGTCAGGCAAACTCCTCTGGCCAAAGGAATTGCCCGCATCCCAAAAAGCAGCCGAAGTTTCAGACATGATCTCCCAGGCCGCTCCCACCCCCGTTGCTGATGCAGATGGACTCGTCACCTTCTTCGAAAGCGGCGATCTCGTCGCTCTCGACCCGAAAGGCGATATCCGTTGGCAGCGCAGCCTCACCAACGAATATGGAGAGTTCAAAGGCGGCCACGGCGTCGGTTCCTCCCTGATCAATACCCCCGATCATCTCGTCCTCCTCATTGACCATGATGGACCATCTTACCTCGTCGCCATCGACAAAGCTTCCGGCAAAAATAAATGGAAAGTCGATCGCGACCCCCGCGTCTCATGGTCCTCCCCCCGCTACCTTCTGCATGATGATTCTCCCCAAATCATTGTCAGTTCCAACGGCATCGTCGAAGCCTTCGACGCCGTCAATGGAAAACGCCTCTGGTGGACCGAGGCCATCACCGGAAACACGGTCGCCTCCCCCACACATTACCAAAACGCGGTTCTCATCGCTTCATCAAATCCTAACAACTGCGCCGCCATCGAGCTGGGCGGCAGTGACGACATTACTGATTCACACCTGCTCTGGCGCGCCCAATCCGTCACCTCCAGCTTCGCTTCCCCCCTCGTCCACCGCGATGTCGCCTACTACGTCAACCGCGCCGGAGCCCTTCAAGCCACCAATCTCACCGATGGCTCCCTCCTTCACGAACGACGCCTCCCCGCTTCCTGCTGGGCCTCCCCACTCGCCGCGAACGACCACCTCTACTTCTTCAGCACCAACGGCCAAACCACTGTCTTCGATGCCTCCGATCCCGAAAACCTCGCCGAGATCGCCGTCAACTCAATCTCTGTCCCCGAAGGCGATCGCATCTACGGATTCGCGGTCGCTCCCGAAACCCTTGTCCTCCGCTCCGGTTCGGAACTGCTCGCCATCCGCCCATCCCCCTAACCAATCGACTAAATGAAGCAGCCCGGCCAGCTCCGGACTCTACGAAAAAAACCCCCAGAAATCGCAGAGTAACCGGAACCAACCGGGCGCACTTCACAGATTCATCATCACGCAATCAATGCCAAACTGCAGTCCTGACCACCACGCGCCCTCACGCGACCGGCATCGCGATCCCAAGTCGCCCGACCATCCACTTCCAAAGAGTAAAAGAACCATCCCATCGAGAGCTTTACAGACACCTCCCAGCTCCCCCTCCGGCGTCGCATCGGGATTCGCCAACGCTCACGATTGACGTCACCAACCAAAAACACGGACTTTGCCTCCGGCAACTCACAGTGAAAAGTGACATACTCCTTGTTTCTCTCGTCTTGCTGATACATCGCTTCGCTTACAGGTTGATTTCTCTTGTTGCCGCAGCCCTACTAGCCCTCTCTCACGAAACCGCCGCCGGCTCCTCCATCTGCGATAGCGCTTCAACCACGCCATCCAGCCACTTTGCAAATGGCTCCTCGTAATCCACATCACACTCCACAAACGGATAAAACCGCTGCGCCCCGTGCCGCTCCAATTCCGCATCCAAATCCTTCCCACATTGACAAAAATCCGGATAATCCCTGTCGCCCAATCCCAAAACGGAATATCGCATCGCCGCCCAGCCACGCGCATCATCCCCCTTCAATTCTTCAAAAAATGGCTCCGCCTCCGTCGGAGGATCACCCTCACCCCACGTGCTCGTGATGCCCAGGCAAATACCCACACCCTCCAAATCCGATACCGCAATGTCTCCCATGTCGTGCATCGCCACAACATGACCCAGCCCTTCCAATCGCTCCTGGGCCTCCTCCGCCAAACTCTCCGCATTGCCCGTCTCCGTCGCATAGATAATCGTGATCGTCATCGCTTCTCCTGTTATTCAATTCGCTTCCTACAAATTCTGTTGCTCACCAAAACCCTCCGGACGCTTCCGCTCCCGGTAAAAAGATTCCGCCGTGTCACAAATCAAACGCCACTCGCCCACCATCTCCTCATCAGGAGTCGCAATCTCAATATTCCGATTCCCGTGCATGTCATAAATCCCGATCGATCCCCACTCGTCCCCATCGATCCGGGTCGTCCCCACGACAAACGCATGAACCCACTTCAAATCAATGTGCAGCGTATCCATCCCATTCTCGTCCGACGCCAATACAAAACCTTCCATCGGCGTCACCTGCTTCGGCGTCAGTTCCAAACGAAAATCCATGTGCTGACCAAATAACCGGCAATGCAAAGGCAACTCATGCTGCATCGCATGCTGTAATATCAAAAAGAGAGGATGCTGCCGCGGATAACGCGCCCGACGCATCGCCGCCGCCCCACAATTCCCACACATCGAGACCGATGGCTCGATCTCCCGGCGCCAGACATCCAAATCCAAATTCGCCTTCACTTGCCCTGGATAACGCGCTGCCGCCTCCTGCAAAACGCCTACGCGAGACACCGTCGGCACTTCCACCATACTCAATCCCAACGTCTGCCCCCTGAAATCAAACTCCAATGAACTCACCTCTCTCCCCTCGTTCCGCATCACCGCCACATGCAGTGCAATCCACTCGTCCAATGATAACGACCACCCCGCAGCCGGATCCATCGCAAAACCCGACTCCTCATCAATTAAGACCGATCCCGCCTCTACCAACTTCCCCATCGCTCCCCCCACGTTCCGGGCCGTCGCGTAAAGAGGCCCCATCTCAGATAACTCCTCCAAAAGTTCCGCAGGTGGCCCCTCCAACTCCTTGCACTCCCCAACCCTTAATCCCGCCGCTTTCGGTCCTTTCCGTCCAATCTTAATCATGTTCCGTGTCTCTCGCTCGATTGCTTTTTGCTCGCCGTTCCCCGACGATCGAAAGCCACTATTCCTAATCCCACGCCGCCCTGCTCGCGCTGTCCTGTGAGAGTTTGACGCTTCCTTGCCATGAGAGCCGCCAAAACCCGAAAATTCGCCCCTCCATTCCTAAATTTAGTATTGGAAATCACCCCCAATTAGTGGTTTCAAAGACCCTCACACCATGACCGCCGCCGAAATCCGCGATTCCTTCCTCTCCTTCTTCCGTCGCAAAGGACACTCCGTCGTGCCCTCCGCATCCCTCATGCCCACTTCCCCTAACCTCCTCTTTACCAACGCCGGCATGAACCAATTCGTGCCCTACTTCCTCGGCACCCAAAAAGCCCCCTACCACCCTCCCCGCGCCGCCGATACCCAGAAATGCATCCGCGCCGGCGGCAAACACAACGACCTCGAAGATGTCGGCCTCGATACCTACCACCACACCTTCTTCGAAATGCTCGGGAACTGGTCCTTCGGCGACTACTTCAAACAAGACGCCATCAACTGGGCCTGGGAACTCGTCGTCGATACCTGGGGTTTCCCTCCCAGCCGACTATACGCGACCGTCTACGCCCCCGGAGAAAGCGATCCCGCCGAATTCGACCAGGAAGCCTACGACCATTGGAAAGCCCTCTTCCTCAAAGCCGGCCTCGATCCCGAAACACACATCGTCAATGGAAATAAAGAGGACAACTTCTGGATGATGGGCGACACCGGCCCCTGCGGCCCCTGCTCCGAACTCCACGTCGATCTCACCCCTGACGGCGACACAAACGGCGCCCTTGTCAATCAAGACGACGCCCGCTGCATCGAAATCTGGAATCTCGTCTTTATTCAGCTCAATGCCGAACCCGATGGCTCCTACCGCGACCTCCCCGCCAAACACGTCGACACCGGCATGGGCTTCGAACGCGCCTGCGCCATCATCCAGGGCACCAAAAACTTTACTGACTTCTCAAACCTCCCCTCCAATTACGACACCGACGTCTTCACCCCCATCTTCCAAAAACTCGAACAACTCTCCGGCAAAAAATACACCCGCACCCTCCCCGCCCCCGGCTCGACCGATCATTCGACCGCCGAAAAATCCGACGTCGCCTTCCGTGTCATAGCCGACCACATCCGCACCCTCTCCTTCTCAATCGCCGACGGCATCCTCCCCGGAAACACCGACCGCAATTACGTCCTCCGCCGCATCCTTCGTCGCGCCGTCCGCTACGGCCGCAACCTCGGCCTTGGCGAAGATGGCAGTAACTTCCTCCCCCAACTCGTCCCCGTCCTCGTCGACGAAATGGCCCCCGCTTTCCCCGAACTCAAACAACAACAGTCCCGCATCACCGAAACCCTCGATACCGAAGAATCCGCCTTCAACAAAACGCTCGACCGCGGAATCTCCTTGTTCAACCGCGAAGCCGAACGCTTGGGGAACACACGCGTCTCGCGTGTCGATTCCGGCGTCCCGCCGGAATCATCAGAACCCCCCAGCGCCGAGGGCGCCGCTTACTCCCGTCGCAACCTCCCCCACTTCGAACGCCCTTGGGCAAAATACTTCATCACCTTCGCAACACGAGATCGCCAACCCCTGTCCCCGGAAGAACGCGACCTCACGCTCAATGCCCTCCTCCATTTCAACGACGACCGTTACGAACTTTACGCCGCGTGCGTCATGCCCGATCACGTCCACTTCCTATGCGAACCTTCCCCGGAATCACGCGACTCGGACGACAATCCTATCTTCTGGCCCCTCTCAAAATTCCTCCACTCCATAAAGTCTTACACCGCAAATGAAATCAACAAGCTCCGCAACGACACCGGCTCAGTCTGGGAAAAAGAATCCTTCGACCGCCTCATTCGCAGCGACTCCGATCTCAAAGAAAAATTCGAATACATCTGCCGAAACCCCTGGGACAACCACATCGTCCCCCCCGAAGAAGACTACCCTTGGCTATGGACAAGGGGAACACACGCATCTCGCGTGTCCGTTCCGGCGTCCCGCCGAAACACTCCGAAATCCCCTGCTCCAAAAGAGCCTGATCAATCCACCATCTCCGGCGAATTCGCCTTCCAACTCTATGATACCTACGGTTTCCCAATCGATCTAACTCAACTCATGGCCGCCGAAAAAGGCCTCACCGTCGATATCGCAGGCTTCGAATCCCTCATGAACCAACAACGGGAGCGCGCCCGCGCCGCCCACACCTCCGAAACCGTTACCGCCCTCGACTTCAAAACCGATATCGTCACCACCTTCACCGGATACGAGACCGACTCTTCTCCCACCACCATCCACGATGTCCTCGATCGCGACGGGAACACCTACGCCATTGTCGATACCTCTCCCTTATACGTCGAAATGGGCGGCCAAGTCGGCGACACCGGAAGCCTCTCGGCCGGCGATGAATCCTTCAACATCCTCCACGTTTCCTCCGTCGGCGCCGCCACCATCCTCCAACTCTCCGCCATGCCCTCATCGTGGGCCGGTCAACCCCTCAGAGCCACCGTCACCCTCGACACCAACCGCCGGCGCGACATCGAAAAACACCATACCGCCACTCACATTCTCCACTGGGCCCTCCACGAAATCGTCTCCCCGGACGCCACCCAGCAGGGCTCATTCGTCGGACCCGACCGCCTCCGCTTCGATTTCTCCTCCAAAGCACTCACCAATAAACAGCTCCAAGCCATCGAAAATCTCGCCAACGAAAAAATAAAATCCAACGACCCCGTCACTTGGACCCAGCAATCCTACGACTCCGTCAAAGGCAACGAACACATAATGCAGTTCTTCGGCGACAAATACGGCGATACCGTCCGCGTCGTCCAGATCGGCGGCACCAAAGGCGCCCTCGACGGCTGGTCCATGGAACTCTGCGCCGGAACCCATGTCCGTCACACTGGCGACATCGAACAAATCATCATCAAAAAAGAAGAAGCCATCGCTGCTGGCATTCGTCGGATCGAAGCGGTCTGCGGCGCCCACGCCAAAGCCTATCTCGAAGAAACACAAGCCACCCTCGAAAAAGAAACCCACCAGCTCGCCAACAAAATCGCCGCGCTCAACGCTCAGCTCGCCGCCGCTAACGCCCCGACTCTCGAATCACCCATAGTCCCCGATCCTGGAAATAGGAACGATCTCACGGCCTACCGCGACACGCTTAGAAGACTTGCCGTCGAAGCCGATAAATCACTCAAGAAAATCCAAACCGCCAAGCTCGCAAAACAAGCCGACACTCAAATCGACAACCTCATCGCCAACGCCACCGGCAATCCCCCCGTCATCATCGAAACCCTCGACAATGCCGGCGCCAATCTCCTCGGCGAATTCATCAACTCGTTAAAGAAAAAACACTTCAAAGGGATCGCCGTCCTCGTTGCGCCCGAAGAATCCTCCCAGAAAGTCCATCTCGGCATCGCCGTTCATCCCGACCTTACCTCCCAATTCAAAGCCGGTGACCTTATGAAGAAACTCGCGCCCATCGTTGGCGGCCGGGGAGGCGGAAAACCCGATTTCGCCCGCGGCGCCGGATCCGATCCCTCAAAGATTGAAGATCTCCTCGCTGCTGCCCACAATTGCTTCTAAAAGAGGACTTGGCGGGAGACCACACCGACTCCCGAACGCCAATCACGTCACTTGCGGTTCGTATCGGACTACGCTAACCTTTGAGACAGCCACGCCTCTCTCTCTAGTGGCTCCACAGACTCCCTCTCAACCCCGTGCCTCCCCGAAAAAAGCGATCTTCTTCGTCTTCCCAACCTTGGAGGCAACCCCATCGCCGAGCGGCTGCCAAAAGAAGGTATAACGCCTCAAAAAAAAGACACTGGTCTATCTTGATTGCCGCTAGTCTCACGATCACCACTTCCCTGGGCTTACTCTCATGGAAGTGGCCATCCATCCAAGCCCGCATCAACACCTCTCGCGCAAACGGAATGGCGGGAGACATTGAAACCCTACTCGACACAGGCGGTTGGGAAGCAGCCGAGATCACTCTCCGCAAAGCCAATAATCTTGATCCAAAGAACCCGAACATTATTCGCCTCATCGTCAGATACACAGAAGGGGGCGCTCCCCACCAGGCCATCTCCTTCCTTGAAGCACTTCAGAATCTGAACCGCGCCACATCAAGCGACGAGGCCAAACTCCTCGAACTGTATGTCAAAACAAGTCGCTTCGATGATGCTGAATTACTCATCGAAAAGTTTCTCGCCTCCCCCAATACATCCTCTCGAACATACGAAGTGATCGCCGAACACTATCGGCGCAAAGGTGATTTCAACTCGCAAGTTACTCTCTTAAAAAAAGCCCTTGAAAAAGACCCTGATAATCTCGAAGCAAAACTATCCTACGCCCAATCACAACTCTCGAGCCCCATTCCCGATATCGTCGAACTCGGATGGCGTGACATTATCAACATCACCAGCGACGAAAGCCGAGCCGGACTTCGCGCTCTCGAATCCATCCGCCTTGTCCACCACGAAATCAACTTTCCCCAGGAGAAACTACTCGAACGATACCGAAGACATCCTGATCGCCCCCGCTCTGGAGATCCCACGATCCCCCTCATCGAATGGGAACTCTTCGTCTACCCTCAAAAACGCCACCAGATCGTCGATCACGCCCTCTCACAATGGGCCGACGCAGAAGACCTCGATTCCCAAGGACTCAACGCCCGTCTCGCTTGGCTGAACCGCAACGGTTTCCACCATCAAGTCGGCGCCTTCCTCGCCAATCCTAAAATGCTCCGCAACCCCTCCCTCATCAGCTCGGCCGTCCAAGCCCTGATCATGGACAAACGCTTTGACTCCGCCAAAAGTATCCTAGATTCCATCGCCCGCCGCGGCGATCCAGCACTCGGCGCCGTGGGAACCGCACTCATCGCCTTCGATGAGAATCGCCCTCCAGAAGAAATCGATAAACTCCTGCGACGAGCCATTCGCATCTCATCCGAACAGCAAAAACCCGAATACATTCTTCGTCTCGCCTACGCCGCTCTCAGTATCGGTCGCCTCCAGGCAGCCGAACAAGCCTTTCGCACTTCCATCTCTCATGATCCCAAAAAAGCATACCGCGGCCTCGCTCAACTCGCGGAACGCAAAGGCGATCTTTTCGCTACCCTCGAGTATCTCGAAGATCTCTGCGCCCTCAGTCCCAACGATACTGGCCTCATCACCAAAACAACTTACCTTCGCCTCCTTCTCAATCGCCACGTCGAAGCAGCGCGCTCCGAAACGGATCGCCTCCTCGCCGATGATCCCGAAGACTCCGTCGCCAAGTTCCTCCTTTCCTTTTACTACTACCGCACGGGCGACAAAAAAAAAGCTTACCGCCGCTCTTCCGGAATCAAGATGGCCGAACTCAACGATCGTGAACGAGCTGTCCTCGCCGCCATCCGCTTCGCCAACAAGGATTACAGAAGCGCAAATCAACTCATGAAAGGGGTGTCCCCCTACAGCTTCACCCCCGAAGAAGTCACACTCCTCATCGAATCCGGCCTCATCAAAAAACAAGAAAAAGACGTCTAATCCCAGCCCACCGCAAAAAGTCCCTTCCCAAAAGAATCCACATGAAAAACTCGTCGCCCCAAAAGCACGCTAGCCCTTTAATATCCGTCATGAGTCTACTCCCCCGCTTCTTCTGCCTCCTCCTGTTCCCTTTTCTCTTTCCAACGATTCACACCTCAGGTGCGCAACATCCCAATATCGTCCTCATTATCGCCGACGATATGGCGTGGGACGACTCCGGCGTCTACGGAAACCCCCTCGTCCACACCCCCAATATTGATCGCCTCGCTTCGGAAGGCATGCGCTTTGACAATGCCATCCTCACCGCTTCCTCTTGCTCTCCTTCACGCGCCTCCATCATCACCGGCCGCTATCCCCACAATACCGACGCCGAAGAACTCCACTGGCCCCTGCCCGCCGACCAAACCACCTTCACCGAAAAGCTCCGCGAAGCCGGATACTGGACTGCCGCCGCAGGGAAATGGCACCTCGGCGACGCCGTCCGCGATCGCTTCGATGAAGTCCGCGAAACCGACACCTCTGGCTTCCAACTCCCCGCCGGCGAAGCCGGAAAATCAGGCAAGTTCATCGAAACAATGGAAGGAGAAGCCCAGTCCGGCTGTACCGAGTGGATCCCACTCCTAGATGACCGCCCCAAGAACCAACCCTTCTTCCTCTGGCTCGCCGCCCTCGATCCCCACCGGCCCTACCACGAAAATATCGTTCCCAATCCCACCAATCCCGCCGACGTCCGCCTCGCCCCCTACCACCTCGACACCGATGAAGTCCGCAAAGACTACGCGCTCTACTACGACGAAATTATCCGCCTCGACAAATACGTCGGCCTCGTCATGGACAAACTCGACGCCCTAAGCATCGCCCAAAATACCCTCATCCTCTTCATGTCCGACAACGGTCGTCCCTTCCCCCGTGATAAAACAACCATCTACGACTCCGGTATCAAAACCCCGTTTATCATCCGGTGGCCCGCCGTCGTACCACCGGACTCCGTTACCAATAGCCTCGTCTCCGCCGTCGACATCGCCCCCACCTTCCTCCAAATCGCTGGGATCACCCCCGGACCGACGTTCCAAGGCGTCTCCTTCCTTCCCATCCTCAAAGACCCAAATGCTACCGTCCGCCCAGTCGCCTTCGCCGAACACAATTGGCACGACTACGAAGCTCACTCACGCGCCGCTCGCAATGAACGATTCAAATACATCCGCAACGCCTACACCGACCTGCCCCTCACCCCCTCCGCAGACGGCGTCCGTTCCCCCACCTTTCAATCCATGATCAAGCTCCACACCGAAGGACGGCTCACCCCAGCCCAATCCGTCTACTTCATCAACCCTCGACCCGCCGAGGAACTCTATGATACCCAAAACGATCCCCACGAACTCAACAACCTCATCGAAGACCCCGCACACACCGATACCGCAGACAAACTCCGCGCCGCACTCGACACCTGGATCGAAGAAACCGACGACTACATCCCCGAACTTCGCACCGCCGACGAATTCGATCGCCTCACAGGCCTCCCCACCGATGCCCGCGTCCGCCCACGACTCTCTAAAAAGGAAATGATCGACAAAGGCCTCACCGCCCCCTGACGCCCGAACAATCATCCTTCGGAGCGCATACTGCGAAACATCCAACCCCGACCCGAAGACTCACAGCCACCAAAAAACCCCCGCTTCACATGGCGCCACCGCACAGCGCGCGCCGCCAACAGCGGCATCCGCGTCCAGCGTCACGCTGGTCACTTGGCCTTGGGCATCGCCCGTAATCGTCCAGTGGAAATGCCGCCATCCACCAGCAGCGTCTGCCCGGTGACATACCGACTCGACTCACTCGCCAGAAACAACAACGCCCCGTCCAAATCATCCATCTGGCCCGGACGTCGCACCGGAATGCGCTCCGTCAAATACTCCACCCACTGATCGTCCTCGTAAAGCATCGCGTTCTGCTCAGTCTTGAACCAACCCGGAGCCAAGCAATTGACCGTTATCCCATCCGGACCCCAGTCATCCGCCAAACTCATCACCATTTGCCGAACCCCGCCACGACTCGCCCCATACGGCGCCAGCCCTGCATAACCATGCACACTCGTCACACTCCCAATCATGATCACACGACCATAGGTAAGTTCGATCATCGATTGCTTCGCTACCTCCTGCGCTAGAAAAAACGAACCCTTCAGATTCGTATCCACCACGTAATCCCAATCTTCCCAACTCACGTCCACCGCCGGCTTCCGCCGGTTACACCCCGCATTGCAGACCACGATGTCAACCTTCTTCATCTCCTTCATCGCCGTCGCCACCGCCTCACGAATACTCCCCTCCTCCGTCACATCCAACGCCACCGGCAAACAAGTTCCCCCCAAACCTTCGATCCGATCATGGATCAAATTTAAAGAACTCGTATCACGACTCGTCACAACAACGTCCGCTCCCGCACGCGCTAGCACTTCCGCAAAATGCTCGCCCAATCCGCGACTCGCCCCGCTCACAAACGCCACACGACCACTCAAATCAAACAACTCACTGCTCATCACTCACCCTCATTCCTATGACATCATCAACCGATCCTTCCCAATCTCTCAACCCCCAACCCCAATTATGGCCGCAAGAGTATTTTCATCAACCCTTCCGTCCCCTCATACAACCGACCAAACCAGTCCCCTCCCTCACTCAAATCCGCCACCCCGCTAATCAACGGCTTCACTTCAATCTCACCCGCCGCCAACAACTCCAGCGCCCGTCCGTATTCCCCCGCCGAAGCACACGACCCCACCGCTGATAACTCACGCGTCACCACTTCCTGCAGCGGAAACTCCACGGTCGCCGCAATGTTCCCCACACATCCCAAAGTCCCCCCCTTTCGCAAACTCTTCGCCGCCAGCTGAATCGTCGGCGTGATTCCCACCACTTCCATCGCCACATCCGCCCCGTCACCTCCCGCCCACTCACGCACCTTCTCAAGAATTCTGAGGTCCCCAGAGTTGATACCCGCCTCCGCCCCAAACCGCTTCGCCAGCTCCAAACGCCCCTCATCCAAATCCACCGCCAACACGCGCCCACACCCCGCCACCCTTAAAGCCTGCACGACTAACAACCCGATTAAGCCCGCCCCAACCACCACCGCCGAGGTCTCCTCCCCCATCTCGCCTACCCGGCCCACCGCATGCAAGGCCACCGCCACGGGCTCCCCAAATGCCGCCTCCTCATAACTCAATCCCTCGGGCAAACGCACCAGCACATGCTGCGGAATCACTACGTATTCAGCAAACGCCCCGTTGCGCCGATACTCCTCACATGAAACCCCGATGACACGACGCTCCTCACACAGATTTGTCTCCCCCGCATCGCAGGAATCACAATCCCCACAGTAAATCATCGAGTCAAATCCCACCCGTTCTCCAATAGCCCAACCTTCCACACCACTCCCCACCTTCACAATCTCCCCACTCGCCTCGTGCCCCATAATCACCGGCGGGATCCGCCGACCACTGCTCCCATCCATTCCATGAATATCACTCCCGCAAATCCCACAGGCCTTCACCCCGACCAACACTTCATCATCCCCAACCTCCGGCTCCGCCACCTCGCCATACTCAAAGACCTGGTATTCCTTTAACGTCAATGCTTTCATCACAAATATCCCACCCACCGCTTCCAGCGGAATCCCGACCAAAACCTACCCCATCCCCCATCCTTGCAAAGCCAAAGATATCCCCGTCTTCCCAATTCCCTGCCCGTCCACCCTTTCCGCCGCATCCGGCCCGTTCCCTTTACCTAAGTGCCACACCGAATCGAATTCAGCATTCAATCCGAAACCGCCCTTAAAGCAAGAATCTCCACCGCCCGTAACAAACCCTTCACCTGAAATTTTCCACAAGACTCAAACAGCTCACGCCCTTCAGCCCAGCCCTCCACAAATCCCCCCGTCGCTACCACGTCATTGTCCACCTCCCGCGTCAACCCTTCCACCCGAAACGCCACATTCACCGCATCCCCCAGTGCCGTCTGCATCCCCCGACTCATCGCCCCCACCGCTGCCTCACCGATGTGTAACCCCACTCCACAACGAAATGGGTTTCCCACATCCGATAACATCTTCTGATGCATGTCCGATAAATAGTTCCGGCTGTCACGCAACCGGCGCGCTGCCTCCACCGCCCGCTCGCGCGCAGCGGTATCCGTCGCCGGCCAATACGCAAAAACCGCATCCCCAATAAATTTGTCGATCGTCGCCCCGCCCTCTTCCTCCAAAACCGAACGACAGTGATCATACCACGATCGCAAAACGCTCGCCACCTGCTCCGCCATCACCTGCTCCGATAAACTCGTGTATCCCATGATGTCCGATACCAGCAAAATCATCGGCGTCTTCTCTACTCGACTCATCATTACCGTCTGACTCCCAATCCCCGCGTCAACAACGTCGTCACGTGTTGGGTCTTCGTCTTCCCCTTGAAACCGAAACATCACCTCCGCAATCATCACGACGTCACCATGCCGAAGCCCCGTCGGCTGCGTCACCGCCGCTCCGTTGATCAAACACCCGTTCGCTGAATCCAAATCATACAACGAATACCCGCCCTCGCCCTTACGTATCATCGCATGCTCGCGCGAGACACTCCCGTCATCTAGGACAACATCCGCCCCAGGGCTCCGACCAATCACACAAGAGCTGCCCAGCTCATACTGCTCGCCATCACTGTCCTTGACCAAAAAAGCTGCCATTTCTGGGGTCCATCTCAGGGAATCGCGCAAATCCTACCACCCGCCTTCCGTTTGAAAAGCGCAAACCCCCATCGTCACAATCTCGACCCCCTAAGCGCCCGCCCCCCTCCAGCACGACATCCCTTCTGTTGAAAACAGGTTGGCAAAAGCCTTGTAACCCGGATGAAGCAACCACAGTCCAAAGTCTCCGCGCGGCACTCGCCACCACGAGCGTCTCGCTCACCAGCGCTTTTGACCCAGTCGACACCATCACTTTTCCGGCGGAAACCGCCCCCTGCCCATAAACAAGAAACTCATGCCCACCAGACGTCGAATCGTCATTTTTCCGGAAGGCGACCCCTGTTTTTGGTCTAACTTGTCCACCAGAATGGGTTTCATTCTCGGAAAGTAAAAGCGGACGATGCCAAGTCTCGACTTTACTCTCCCATCATCCCGTAGAAACCTTCCTATCCCATATCAATCCAGACCACACTTCCCCAATCTCCCATGAAGGTATTCAGCCCTCGCCCATCTCCTTTTCTCATTCTCCTCTCTTCGGCCCTGCTCTTCGCCTCGCTGAAAGCCAATGCACAAAGCATCGAAGAAGAACAATCACCACTGTTGGACGGCGTCGCCGCCTCCCCGAACATCATCCTCATCATGGCCGACGATATGGGCTGGTCAGACCTGGGCTGCTACGGCGGCGAAATCGACACCCCGAATATCGATCGCCTCGCTGACGAAGGACTCCTCTTCACCCAGTTCTACAATAACGCCAAGTGCACCACCACCCGCGCGTCCCTCCTCACCGGTCTCTACCCCCGAAATGGCGGCAAAGGTCAGCACGAACTCATCCAAAAAAATATGCTCACCCTCGGAGAAGCTCTCCGCCACGCCGGCTACGCCACCGCCATGTCCGGAAAATGGCACAACGGCCAACAAGCCCCCTACCTCCCCGTCAACCGTGGCTTCGACGACGCCTACGGCCTCTGGGATGGAGCCTGCAATTTCTTCAATCCCAAAATTCCGGATCCCGACTTCAAAGGCGGCCGCACTCGCCCCTTTGGCCATAATCTCGAGTCCTTTGAATACGAGGACTTTCCCGATGATTACTACACCACCGATGCCTTCACGACCCACGCGATCAACTTCATCAAAGACCATGTTTACAATTCCGCCGGCCCGTCGGAACAGACAGATCAACCCCATTCGTCTTCCTCTAGCCCCGATACCGGAAAAAGGACGGCGCCGTTCTTTCTCTACCTCCCCTACACCGCGCCCCACTACCCTCTCCATGCCAAACCTGAAGACATAGCCAAATATAAAGGAAGATATTCCCAGGGCTGGGACCAGCTCCGCCAGGATCGGCTCCAAAAACAAATTGATATGGCACTCATCAATCCCGAGTGGAGCGTCGCCGACCTCGACGACCGGGCCACTCCTTGGAGTGATTTAAAATCCATCGATCCCGAATGGCAGCAACGACGCATGGAAACATATGCCGCCATGATCGATTCCATGGACCAGAATATCGGTCGCCTTCTCGATACCCTCGACGAACTCAAGATCGCCCGAAATACCATCGTCATTTTCCTCGCAGACAACGGAGGTTGCGCCGAAACCCCCGGGGGAAGTGATCCTGAACAAATCCCCGGCCCCAAAGAATTCTACACCCACGTCGGACCGGGCTGGGCCTCGGCATCCAACACCCCATTCCGCCGCTACAAACAATATGCCCACGAAGGTGGCATCGCGACACCCTTCGTCGTCCGTTGGCCCGCCGTTATCGAACCAAGCGATCGCACCAACCAAGTGGGCCACATCATCGATCTCCTTCCCACTTTCCTCGATGTCGCCAAGGCCAAGTATCCCGAGACACACCCGGTCTTCGGAGAACCCACCATCCCCCTTGAAGGCCGCTCCCTCTTTCCCATTTTCGAAGGCACGCTGCGGGAACCGCATAACCACCTCTTTTGGCATTGGGCCGGTAACCGCGCCGTCCGCAAGGGCGACTGGAAACTCGTCTGGGACCGTCACGAAAAGAAATGGGAACTCTATAATATGGCCATCGACCGCACGGAAGCGCATGATCTCAGGGCCAAACACCCCCAACTCGTCGAAGAACTCACTGAAAAATGGTTCGCATGGGCCGACGAGACCGGAGTAAAAGTGAAGTAAATCCGAATCAACCTCCGCACCCGGCCCCGGCATCCACGCCAGCCAAGACCGCGTATTTTCCCGATGGCCTCCAAGAAAAAATCCACCGCCCAATCCAAAAAAAACAGCCGCTGCCCGGAAGAAAACTGTCCGGAAAAAAGCACCGGCCAAGAAAAAGGCGCCTGTTAAAAAGAAAGCTCCCGCCGCCAAGAAAAAAACCGCGCGCAAATCTCC
>JBCDBW010000037.1:0-34451 GCA_039182965.1 Verrucomicrobiota bacterium | reverse complement strand
GGGGGCGCCGACCGGGGTCTGGGCGACCCCGTTCGCGCCGGTGGTGCCTTCGTTGCGGCGGCGGTCCCGATGGGGGGGGGGGGTGGGGGGGTTGCCGAGCGCTTGGATGGTATCGAAGCGTTGTTGGTCGGTGCAGAGCCAGAGGATGTTTGGTGATTGGTTGATCGGTTATTCGGTTGATCGGTTATTCGGTTGGGAGACAGCTTCGCAAATTCGAAGGCGCGGAAGGGGGCGAGGGGGTGTTTGGAGAACGAAAATCTTTGGGCGTATTCGTGGGGATGTGCCCGCTCATGCCCGCACCTACGGATGGAGATAGGGAATCAGGTAAGCAGATCGTTGATTTTTTGGGTATCGACGAGGTTGGCGACGAGGGGTTGAGAGCCGTCGGGCTGGGATTGCTGCCACGTGGCGAAAATGCCATCGTCGGTATTGAGGGTGGAAACATACCGGCTACAGCCGGTGCCGTTTGGGGACGTGAAGAGAGGGGCGTCGACGGAGAGGCGTTGCATCTTCGGGAAGTCGGAATCGTATCCCCAAGCGACGCCCCCAAGTTCTTCGCAGGAGTATCCGCGGGGGCGCTTCACAGCGGTTTCGTTTTCGTCCATGTTGCGGAGGCATTCGGCGCCGTCGTAGAAGTAGAGGGCTATGGGCGGGAGATCGTGGAAGATACCGCGTTGGGGGACGAGGAGGCGTTCGGTGATGCGGGTGCAGGCGACGTCCCAGACGGGTCCTCTTGGGAACACTTCGTCGGACATTTTTTCGAAGGACTGATTTTTACCCCGGCGGATATGGGCGCCGGTGTTTGTGCTCGACCAGGTGTAGGGGTGGTTTGCGTAGCAGAGGGCGGTGTGGCCGAAATCGATTTCAAACACGACGGGGTCCTTGACATGAAGGTATGCCGGTTTTTGTGAGTCGAGGACTTTCTCGAGGTTGATGGGGTCGAGTTGATCGATAGTGGGTGCTTCGATCCGATCGATGGACCAGGTGCCGGTCCCGGGTTTCTGGAAGGAAGCGATGCGAGGGGGATAGGGTATATCTTTTTCGGTAGAAATGTAGAGTTCGATCATTCCGCCGAACTGGTAGAGGCATCCCCCTTCGATGGAGACCACCTCCACGCCATCGAGGCTGAGCTGACCTTTCGTGAAGGATTTAACCTTTTCCCAAGGGTCATAGAGAGAGCGGGCGCGGAAGATGGCGAATTCGAGGCCGCGTTCACCTGCGCCGGTACCGGTACGAGAATCTCCGTAGTTGCGGTATCGGCCGCAGACGAGAATGGAGCCGTCTTCATCCTGAATGATATTTCCTCCGCCGAACCAGAAGCCGGGACCGTTTTGCTGTGGGGGGACGAGGACGCGGGCGTTCTGCTGGTCGACGATTGCGTTCGCGAGATTGTAGAGGCGGCGGGCGATATCGGATTCCTGGATAGCCATGGTGGAAGAGTGAATCGTGAACCGAGAATTGTGAAGGGGAAATTATATGAGCGATAAGGATGGCGAGGTGAAGGCAAGCGATTGTGGTTGAGCGTGGGATGAGGGTATGGGATAGGGAATGGGTATGAAGGCGGTCTGTTTGATGTCGAAGGAGAAGAGGGATTTGGAAGTGATGGACGTAGATGTTCCGGAGCTGGCTGCAGGCATGGTGCGGGTGAAGGTGGAAGCGGTGGGGATTTGTGGGAGCGACGTGAGTTGTGTCATGGGCAAGGCGAATTTTGATTGGGTGGAGCGACCCCGAATTCTTGGTCATGAGTATGCGGGGACGGTGGATGGAGTCGGCGACGGGGTGGACGGGATTGAGGTGGGGCAGGCGGTCACGTCCTTGGCGGTGCAGGGCTGTGGGAGTTTGGAGTGTGAGCCTTGCCGAACGGGGGATACGCAACGGTGCATTGAGCGGCGGATATTGGGTTTTCATATGGAAGGAGCGATGGCTGAGTATGTGTTGGTGGAGGCCCGGCATGTGATACGGTTACGTGAGGGATTGGGCTTTGTTGAAGGCGCCCTGGTGGAGCCGGTTTCGGTGGCCAGCCGGCACGTTTTGAAAGGGTGCGAAGTGGAGCCGGGAATGTGTGTCGCCGTAAGTGGCTGCGGGATCATTGGGATGTTGTGTGCGCTGTTGGCGCGGGCAAGCGGCGCGGAGGTGACAGTGAGCGGGGCGGCGTGGGACCGGGACGTGCGTTTGGCGAAAGCGGAGGCTTTGGGCTTTCGCACGGTGGCGGTGAATGAAGGGGTGACGTTGGCGAGTCAGTTGGACGGGCCGGTGGATTGTTTGATCGAGGCTTCAGGAGCGCCTCCGGCCTTGTCGGCCGCTGTCGATGCGGTGAAATGGGGGGGGACAATCGGCGTTGTCGCGACCTACCCGGTGTCGATTGACATGCCGATGACGCAGGTGGTGCGCGGGGAGCAGCGGTTACAGGGGACGATGGCGAGTGCTTGGGATGATTTTGAGGCGGCGATGCGGCACTTGGCGGACGGGGTGATTCCGGTTGCGGATATGGTGGATGAGTTTGGCTTGGGGGATGCCATTGCGGCGTTTGATGGGTCGATTGACAAGTCGGTAATGAAGGGTGTGTTGCGAGCCGGGTAGAAGGATTGGTTGGTTGGCACAAAGGAATCAGATTGGCATGAGTGAGCGAATATTAGTTACCGGGGCGACTGGATGTATCGGGCGCGCGACGGTTAAGTGGTTGCGGGGGCGCGGGTATGACGACCTTGTCGCTCTGACCCGTTCCGGGAGTATCGAGGGGATGGATGGTATCCGTGGTGACATATCGGAAGCGGGTGACGTGGAAGCGGCGATGGGGAAGGTGGCGCCCGCTCGGGTGATACATCTTGCGGGATGGCAAACACCGGATTGCCAAGCGAATCCCTTTGGTGGCATGGCGGTCAATTTACGTGGGACTGAGAATGTGGTTCGTGCTCTGGCGAAACAGGGAGCAGGGGTGGAACGGTTTGTCTTTGCGAGCTCGGCTGCGGTGTATGGGTCCCGCGATTTGTATGTGGGAGACACGGTGAGGGAGGATGCCCCTTGTCGGCCGCCGCATTTATATGGTATCTGGAAAGTCGCGGGTGAGGGTATGGCGCAGGCGTTTGCAATGGAGACGGGAATTGCGACGATATCGTTGCGACTGGCGACCACTTACGGGCCCGGTCGAGATCGGGGATTGACGGCGGCGCCGACGACTGCGATCAAGGCCATCGCATCGGGTGAGTCTTATGCGATGCCTTATTTCGGAAGGGAGCATTATCACTATGTGAGTGATGTGGGGGCGGCATTTGGGATGAGTGCGACGGCGCCATTTTCTGGATACGGTGTTTTCAATGTGCGTGGGACGACGGTTTCGGTGGAGGAATTTTTGGCGCTGCTTGACGCGGCTGCGAAGGAGAAGGGGATAGGGGAAGGTGCGAGGGCGGCGATTGCGGAGGATGCGAAAGCGTTTCCATTTGTTTGTGAACTCGACGACAGGGCGATTGTGGCGGCATTTCCGGAGATGCCGTTGACGTCATTGCGAGACGGGATACGAGAATCTATGGAAGTATTTGAGGCATTGCGAGATCGGTGAGGAACGGGTAGGGATTGGCAACGGTAGCGAGATGAAAGAAGTAAACATTGCATTGTTAGGACATCGATTCATGGGGCGGGCGCATTCGAATGCGTGGCGGCAGGTAGGACCATTTTTTGAGCCGGCGATACGGCCTCGAATGAAAGTCATCTGCGGGCGAGATGAGGAAGCGTTGAGGACCTTTGCGGATACGTGGGGATGGGAAGAAGTCGAAACCGATTGGCGCCGTGTGATTGAGAGAGATGATATCGATGTGGTTGATATTGCGTTGCCGACGTTTTTGCATGCGGAAGTTGCGATGGCGGCGGCGGAGGCAGGGAAGCATCTTTTTTGTGAGAAGCCGGCGGCCCTGACGTCGGAGGAAGCGGAAGCGATGCTGGTCGCGGCGAAGAAAGCGGGCGTGGTGCATTACTTGAATCACAATTATCGGCGGGTGCCGGCAGTGAAGTTGGCTAAAGACCTTATTGGCGAGGGCAAGATCGGGGAGATTTATCATTGGCGAGGGGCGTATCAGCAGAGTTGGGGGATTGATCCGACGCGGTTGTTAAACTGGAAGTTAAAAAAAGCGACGGCCGGTGGGGGTCCCTTGTGGGATCTGGGTTCACACGCGGTGGATTTGGCACATTATTTGGTGGGTGAAATTGTTGAGGTGCAAGGGATGTCAAAGACTTTTGTGAAGGAGCGTCCATTGGAGGAAGATCCATCGACCGTCGGGAGCGTGGAGGTTGAGGATGCCTCTTTGATGCAGATCCGATTTGGGTGTGGGGCATTGGGGACGATTGAGAGCACTCGCTTTGCGACGGGGCGGCGGAATCGGCATACTTTTGAGGTGTATGGGAGTGAAGGAGCCTTGGCTTGGGATTTGGAGGATCTGAATCGGTTGGAATACTATGCGAACGGGGATGAATCGGCGGAGCGAGGGTTTCGAAGGTTGAATGTGACGGAGTTGGTGCATCCGTATGGGGGGAAGTGGTGGCCGCCAGGGCACATTATTGGGTATGAGCACACCTTTGTGCATGCGGCAGCTGAGTTTTTGGAGGCAGTAGCGGGAGACGGGCGGATCGGGCCGGACTTTGAGGATGGCGTTAAGATTATGAAGGTGCTAGAGGCGGCGGCAAGGTGACCCGCGGAGCGGCGCTTGCTGTTGCCTCTGGATACTGCCGCGGGCGTTCGATGGATGGTCTTACTTGTGGATGGGGATGACGTAAAGGATGATGGCGAAGAAGTGGCAGGCAGCGCCGGCGAGGACAAAGAGGTGCCAGATGGCATGGTAGAAGGGGCGGTAATCGCGTGCGAAAAACCAAGTACCGACGGTGTAAGCGATCCCGCCAGCGACGAGGAGGACGATCCCGCCGGTTTGGAGGGAATCGTAGAGTGGTTTGGCGGCGATGATGGCGAGCCAACCCATGGCGAGGTAGAGAGCGGTGGAAAGACGATTGGCTTTGTGTGAGATCAGTGTTTTGAGGATGAAACCGGTGAGGGCGAGTGTCCAAATGACGACGAGGAGCGACCAGCCCCATGGGCCGCGCAGGGTAATGACGAGAAAGGGCGTGTAGGAACCGGCGATGAGGAAATAGATGGCGTTGTGATCCCAGAGCCGAAGACGGTATTTCCGGCGTGGATTCGCGGTGAAGTGGTAGAGCGTGGACGCACCGAAGAGGGCGATGAGGCTCATTCCGTAAATGGAGGCACTGATGATGTGCCAGGTATCGTGGGTGGGAATGGCGATACGGAGGAGGACGATGAGGCCGACAAGGCCAAGGACAAAGCCGGCGAAGTGGATGAGGGTGTTGGCGGTCTCTTCGGAGATGCGTCTACGGAAGGACTGTTTTCGGTGCCGGAGGTGGTGGCGGCGCTGGTGGTCGTGGGTGTCCCTCATCGGGTGACGGAAGTATTGCCACTTCTCTTCCTATTCTTTAAAGTGGAAATCGGCGAAGTTGAGGTATTGTTCCCAGTCGTATTCAGTGAGGTCGTGCTTGCCGGTGCGGAGGTGATACCTGATTGATTGGCCGACGGGCGAGTCGGGTGGCGGAGGAGTATCAGGAAGGTTCGAGGGTTCGTTTAGGAGTTGGTAGACCGGTTCCGCGTATTTGGCACTGAGGAATTCGCCTTTGGGATCGGCCCATTGGTCTTCTGTGGCGGAGGCAATGTATACGGGGCGTGGGGCGATGAGAGTGATGAGCTGGTGCTGGTCGACGGGGAGGGTGTTTTCGTTGTCGTTGTATTTTTGAAAGTTGTCGCAGAACCAATGAGGGAAGCTGGTGTTGATGCGGGCGACGGTTTCGCCGAAGGCGCGGCGAGAGAGAGCGGCGCCGCCGCAGCCGGAGTTGTTGGAGATCACGAGGGCGAAGCGGGGGTCGGTGGCGCCGGCCCAGAGGGCGGTCTTGCCGAGGCGCGAATGGCCTAGGACGGCGACTTTGGAGGAATCGATTGCGGGAAGAGATTCGAGGGCATCGAGGGCGCAACGGAGTCCCCAGGCCCAGGCCGCGATACTGCCCCATGAGCTTGCGTGGCGGTCCGTCGGGGCATCCACGGCGCCGTGGATGCCGTTTTGGAACTGGTCGTCAAAGTCGGGATCGATATCGCCGTAGTAAAGTGTGGCGAGGGCGTAGCCGCGATCGAGGATGCGTTCGACGGGCCAGCGTTCTTTGCTTTTACCGCGGGACTTTTCGGTGGCGCGATTCTCGACATCGCCAGGGCCGTTTGGGCGCATCCATGCGGTGGAAAGGGTAATGCCCGGGTCACTGTGGATGGTATGGTTCCCGCGGAAGTTCAAGCCGAGGAATGCGGGGACGCGATGGGTTCGGTTGTTTGGCGTGTAGACGAGGAGCTGGAGGGTGGGTGCATTTGCGAGCTTCGGGAAAGAGATTTCGAGTTCGTGTCGGGCCGCTGCTCCGTCCAGGGCGTTTTGATTCGACGAAGTGACATTGAACTTGGGGGAAGGGAGGTTTTCGGGGAGGTGGCCGTAGACCTCAGAGGCAAAAACATTCAGGAGCTCGGGGCGCCTGGAACGGATCCAGATGTGGGGCTGAGTGATGGGGTCTCCGGAAGTTGATACGAGAGGATCGGGAAGAGTGTATTGGGAGACCATGGATTCATCGTAATTGAAGCCTGGGGGCGGGGCGAGAGCGGTGGCAGGAATGGAAAGGAGAACGATCAGAGAGAAAGGAAGGCGGTGGTGAAGGGGGAACACGGAATGAGGAATCTTGGAGGTTGAGGCGAGAGGTGGAGGTTGAGAGATTGGATGGCAGTGCTTGGTTCGGTCGATGGGCGAACAACTCTCGCGGCAAGGCTGGCCTCCAGAAGTAGTGCGGATGCAGCGGCTGGGAAAAGCGCGGCTTCTAAGGCGACGCCTTTTTTCGAGGGGCGGGCGGCGAAGGTGATGGTGAAGAACTGGGAGGTTCGACGTTCTTAAGGAATTTAAAGAGGTCGCTGTTCGTGGAGAGGACGATGGTGGAGTCACCGGCGAGGATATCCTTGTAGGTTTCCATGGTTTTTAGGAACTCGTAAAACTCGAGAGCTTCGGGACTTTGGTTGTAGGCGGAGGCGTAGATTTCGGTGGCTTTGGCGTCGGCTTTCCCGCGAATTTCTTCGACTTCTTTATAGGCTTCGGACTCGATCTTCTTGAGGTCGCGTTCCTTGTTCCCGATGATACGGGCGCCTTCGCCCTCACCTTCGGAGCGGAAGTGTTCGGCGATCTGTAAGCGCTCACTGATCATGCGGGAAAAGATTTTTTCCTGGACCGTTTCACGGTAATTGATGCGTTTGAAGCGGAAGTCGAGGAGTTCGATACCGAACTCGGCGAGTTTGGGTTTGGATTGTTCGTAGATATCCTGTTCGAGGAGTGTGCGGCCGCGACTGATGGGGGAGAGGATACCGACCTCACCGGTGGTTGCTTTATCGAGTGTTTCGTCGGTTGTTGGGACACGGTCCTTTGTGGTGCGGACGACTTCGGTAAGGGTATGGCGGGCGATGGTGTTTCGGGTTTCTGATCCGAGGATATCTTCGAGGCGAGACTGGGCGCGGTTTTCGACTTTGAGGCGGAGGAAGTAAACGAGGGGATCGCTGATACGCCAGCGGGCGAAGGTATTGACGATAATGTAGTCTTTTTGTTTGTCGGGCATCTCGCTGGGGGCGCCGTCCCACTCGAGGATGCGTTTATCGATGTAGTTGACGTCTTGTATGAAGGGGATCTTGAAGTGGAGACCGGGGGTGGTGATAGGATCGCCAACGGGTTCGCCGAATTGGGTGATGATGGCTTGTTCGGTTTCGTTGACGGTGTAGGCCGCGCTGAAGATAAGAACAGCAAGGACGATAACGAGGCCGATGACGGCTGCGAGTGTGAAGGCACCTTTCATTTTTGGGCAGGAATGGGGGGTCCGTTAAGGTTGAGGAGAGGCAGGAGATTACTGGACTCTTCATCGACGATGACTTTGCTTCCGAGTTTTGGCATGACCTCGCTAACGGTTTCAAGGTAGATGCGACGTTTGGTGACTTTGGGTGCTTTTAGATATTCGGAGAAGATGGCATTGAAGCGTGCGGCGTCACCTTCGGCTTCGTTGATTCGCTGCATGGCGTAGCCCTCGGCGGCGCGGATGGCTTGGTCTGCTTCGCCTTGTGCTTTTGGAATGACGCGATTGTATTCCGCATTAGCTTCGTTTATGCGCTGGGCTCGTTCCTGTTGTGCCTGGTTGACTTCATTGAAGGAGGCCTGGACCTCTCTTGGCGGGTTAACATCTTTGAGCTGGACTTGATCGATCTGGATGCCCATGGCGTATTCTTCGGCGAGCTCTTGAAGTTTGATTTGGGCTTCATCTTCGATTTCTTGGCGGCCGACGGTGATGACTTCATCAACGGTGCGATCGCCGACGACTTCGCGCATGATTGATTCGGATGCATCGCGGAGTGTGAGGTCTGGATTACGGACGTTGAAGAGGTAGTCTTTTGGATCGTCGATGCGGAACTGGATCACCCATTCGACGAGGGCGGCGTTGAGATCTCCCGTTACCATGGAGCGTTCTTCTTCTTGTTCCTTGGGGTTGAGAGAATATTGAGTGGGATTGCTGGCGCCGGAGGTTCCGAAGCCGAATTCCTGTTTCAGCTGGCGTTTGACGGGGACGAGCTTGGTCGTGTCGATCCCGAAGGGTAATTTGAAGTGGAGGCCGGAGTCGGTGGTTTTGAGGTATTTTCCAAAGCGAAGGACGACGGCGGATTCTTCGGCCTGGACGGTGTAGAAGCTGGTACGGAGGCCAACGATGACAACGATGGCGAGGATGATCCAGAGGACACGAGTGAAATTTAGATTGGGCATGCGCACTTGAATTTGGTCGCCGAAGGGGGAATCACTCATAGAGGGGAACGATGGCAGAGGGTCGAAGGGGCGTCAAACGAGATTGGGCGGGCGTGACATGCCTGGAATAAGCGATAGATTATCGTGATGAAGCGACCGAATGTGTTGGGGCGAGGGATGGCGATGGTGGCCGGGTTGTTTTTGTTGGGGGGTTGTGAATCGGGTAAGGATCTTGATCCGGCATTGAATCCGGGGGCGGCTTCGGGGAGTTCGCGATCCAACACACGTAATTTTGACGATTGGAAAGTGGGATCGGGGCATCCTTGGCAGAAGATGAAGGAGCAGCGTGAGGAGAAAAAGGCGCAGAAGCGATTGGAGAAGAAGATGCGAGAGGATGAGGAGGCGTTTCGGGAGGCTTTTCCGCGAGATTGGAATGAGAAGGAGTTTGGATCGTAGGGTTTGTTGGGGCTCTCTTCTTCGGTGGGTGGGCGGATTAGAGGATGGGGGCGAGGAGGCGGGCGGTGCGGACGGCGATACGGAAGGCAAGATTTCGGCAGGTGTAGTCGCAACCATTGACCTCGACGCATTCGGAGAAATCTGTTTCGAGCATGGTGCGTATCTGAGTTGCGAAGTCTTTGTCTGAGACGACCATGCTCAGTTCAAAATTGAGGCGCATGGAGCGGTTGTCGAGATTGGCGGTGCCGACGAAGGCGATGTGGTCATCGACGAGAGCGACTTTTTGGTGAAGAAAGCCTCCATGGTAGCGGAACATTTTAACGCCAGCGGATTCCATTTGTTCGAGGTAGGAGAACGAGGCGAGCCAGACGAGGAGATGATCGGGATTAGCGGGGAGCATGATGCGAACGTCAACGCCGCGGACGGCGGCTAGTTGGAGGGCGGCGACGAGGCCTTCATCGGGGACGAAGTATGGGCTGGCGATCCAGAGAGTTTTTGTGGCGGAGGAAATGAGTTCGTGGAAAAAGAGAGTACAGGCCTCGATTTCGTTTACAGGACCCGTGTCGAGAGGGAGGACGAAGGCATCGTCCTTTTCTGAGGGGTTTGGGGACCAGTTGAATTGGGGGAAGGAGCGGGTGGCCCAATACCAGTCTTGGGCAAAGACGGCTTGGGTGCCCTGGACGGCGGGGCCTTCGAAGTGGAGGAAGGTATCGCGCCAGCGGCCGAACCTGGGGTTTTTGCCGAGGTATTGATCGCCGACATTCAGGCCGCCGACGAAGCCGGTGGAGCCGTCAACGATGACGATTTTCCGGTGGTTACGGAAATTTATTTGGAGGCGGTTACGATGACCTTGGCTACCCCCGAAGGCGGAGACCTTGGCGCCTGCGGTGCGGAGATCGGTGATGTATTCGCGGCTGAGTTTGACGCTTCCGAGTTCGTCGTAGAGGACGTAGACAAGGACTTTTTCTTTTGTTTTGGCGATTAGTTTATTTTTGAGACGGGTGCCGAGTTTGTCGTCTTTGATGATGAAGAACTCGACGATGATATAGGATCTCGCG
This sequence comes from Verrucomicrobiota bacterium, assembly GCA_039182965.1. Classification (GTDB taxonomy): domain Bacteria; phylum Verrucomicrobiota; class Verrucomicrobiia; order Verrucomicrobiales; family DEV007; genus JBCDBW01. Next base: position 24,091 of record JBCDBW010000037.1, on the reverse strand, counting down.
TTGTCGATGGCGTGGAAAATAGCTTCGAATGTTTGTGGCCCGTCGATGAGGAGTGTCAGACTGTTTCCGCGCGTGAACTGTCGGGCGGTGAGGCGGTCGAGGGCGTATTCGGTCTGGTATTGATATCGGTCGAAGACCCCGTGGTGTGGTTGGAGGGCTTCGCGAGCACCCGCCACGAGTGGTCTTTGTTCCTCGATGGCGGTGTTTAGGGTTTCGACGTAGCCTTGGAAGCGATTGCGGCCGAAGAGCCAGTAGAGGGGGAGAGTGACGAGGGGGAAGGCGATAAGGGCGACGACCCAGGCAATGGCGCCTTGCGACGTGCGACTGCGCATTACGACGACAAAGGCGGTGGCAATGCCGATGATTTCGATAGCGACCAAGGAGAGCGTCCAGATGGCGGCGAGGGGGGAGAGCATTTGGGTGAAGAATTGGAGTAGGAGAAGGAGCTGGATAGAGATGAGTATCCAAAATGGACGAATCGTCTCCGCTTCGGTTGCAGGCAGCCTTTGGCTGTTTATCTCGTTCCGTTTAATTGAACAAGGAATATCCAGTGGAGCGGTTCAGCGCGGCTGTCTTCGTGGTTTACGAAGAACGAAGGGGTCATTTCCATCCGTCGGGGACGGTAGCGAGAACGCTCAGCAGGACCCTTGACTTCGATCAGGATGAGAGAAGGAGGGTAATGAGTTTTGGTTGGAGGGGATGGGTGAGAGCGATGAGAATGAGCGCGAGAGCGATGCTGCCGGCGAGGATGAGAATCATTTCGGCAAGAATGAACCCCGACATGGCGGGCCGGGAACAGCCGAGGCGAGAGATTGTTTTCAGTTCCGGATCGCGAAGGCGCAGTGACAGGGTAAAGACGAGAGCAAGCGTAAGAAGGGTGGCGAGAGCAACGATGACGACGACCGCGTGAAGGATTCTTCGAATACGAAAAATCGTATTCACGAGTTCATCGACAATGAGGTTGGGGCGGATGAGCTGCAGCGGTTGGTCGTCTGCTTGATATCTGCCGAGCAGAATCGCGAGTGATTTTTCGTCGTTGGGGACAACGATGGCAGCGGTGACGGGAAAGTCTTTGCGATTGCCGTGAAAGTGGAAGCTATCCATATTTTCCGGTGTGATCTCGATGAAGGTTTCGAGTTTTGCATTTGCGGTGATGTTTTCCTCTGAATGATCGAGGATCACGGACGCGTCATCAGTCTCGGCGAGGTCTTCATGTCCGTGTCCGAGGCCAGCGATAATCCATGCGGTTTGGAGGTCGACGAAGACGGCCTCATCGTCCGCGGTGCCGGTTGAGGCGAGGACGCCGGCAACGTTCATTTTGAGGGGATATTGGCCGGCGATATCGATGAAGTTGTCGGGACTGGAAATGAGCGAGTCGCCGGGCTTGAGAAGGAGTGCCTTTGCGACGGTGGCTCCGAGGACGGCGTCGCCGAGGAAAAAGAGGGGATTTCCGTCTGCGATTTCGAGGGTACGATAGTCGAAATAATCGAGACTGGTGCCGACGATACGGAATCCTGATGAGTTCCAGGTCGTATGAAGGGGGATGGTGTAGGCGAGACCGGATTGATCGATGTTGTCGGTATCGCCGTAGGTGATGGAGGCGGGCTGTTTGGAAACGAAGTAGAGGCTGCTCATGGCGAGGTCGAGTGAGCTTCCGGGAGAGCCGAGGAGGAGTGGGGTGGCTTTGGCGCGGGCGGTGAGGCGCGACTCGGCTTTCGAGACGAGTTGTTCGACGAGGACTGGGACGAAGAGGATGAGGGCAAGCGCGACAATGAGAATCGCGCTCCGTATTCGATGGAAGCGGAGATATCGGGCAGCGATGTAGAAGCTATTTTTGAGAAAGACCATCAGGAGGCCAGGGAGGTTGAAGGAGTCGGTAAGAGCTTCGCAAAGTCAATGATCTGATCGAATGCGGGGAGGAGTTCGTGGTCGTGGGTGGCGAGGACGAGAGTGGCCCTTTCCGAGCGGATGTAGTCGAGGAGGATATCGACGATAGCCTGCTTATTCGAGGGATCGAGGTTACCGGTCGGTTCGTCGGCGACAATGACGGATGGTTTTGGGGCGAGAGCGCGGCAGATGGCTGCCCTTTGTTGTTCGCCTTGGGAGAGGTGGCTGGGGTGGCGGTGGAGTTTCTGGGAGAGGCCGAGCTGATCCGCAAGTGTGCGGGCGCGTTCCCTGTTTTCCGTGCTGAGCGGGAGAGCGCTATTTATACGCCATGGGTGGAGGATGTTGTCGAGGACGTTCAAGTATTCGATGAGGGCGAAATCCTGGAACACGAAGCCGATGTTTTGGAGTCGGAAAAGGCGGCGTTGGGAATCGGAGAGGGGTTGCAGATCGGTTTCGTTGACGGTGATGGTTCCGGACGAGGGCGTGAGGATTCCGGCGATGAGATTGAGGAGGGTTGACTTGCCGCAGCCGCTTGGTCCGATGAGGGCGGCGGCTGAACCGAGCTCAACAGAGATCTCTTCAAAGGCGAGATGGAAGTCGCTCTTAGGATATCGAAAGTCGACGCCGAGCAGATGGATCATCGGTTTTCGAAAATGGGTTTCATGTTTTCGACGTTAGACCGCATGACTGAAAGAAAGTCCCCGTTTTCCGGTCGATTGCCGGAGGGATTGAAGACGACGCTATTGACGCCCATCTCTTTGAGGCGGTCGACGGATTCCGGGAGCGGGGTATTTTCCCAGATCATCCATTTTGCCGGATGAGATTCGAGCAGCTTCTCTAGGGTTTCCCATTGTTTTTCATCCGGGGCAACATCGGGTTCCCACACAAGGGGTTCGATATCGAGGACATAGCGGTGTGCCAGGTAGTCGTAGATGGGATGCGAGGCGACGAGAGGAATTGATTTGTTCTGTGCGGTCAGCCCTGCGAGCTCGGAATCGATGGCGTTGAGGGTGGAGGTGAGCATTGTGAGGTTGGCCTTTGCGATATCGGGGTCGACGAGTTCGTTTTCGATAAGGGCATCTGCCACGGCGGCGGCTTGCTGGGAGGCTTGGGAGAAATCGATCCAAGTGGTAAACGCGGTTCCTTCGTGGGAATGCTCTCCCTGAGGGCCATGGGAGTGGGTGGTAGCAGTCTCAATGCTAAGGAGGTCAGGCTGGAAGGTGGCGGAAGTATCGACGATGCGACTTTTGGGCAGTGTGAGGGTGGGCGCCCATTTTTCATAGCCGGCACCGTTGAAAAGGATGAGTTCGGCACTCTGGAGCCGACGGATGTCTTGGGCGGAGGGCTTCCAGAATGCGGGATCGCCGTCTATTTTCGGGAAGATGATCGTCTCTGGTTTGCCTGTGATGGTTTCGGCAAAGTATGCGAGGGGGTAGTTGGAGGCGAAGATCCCGGAGCGTGCGGCGGTTGGCGGATTTTCCGTTCCACTATCGGAACAGGAGGAAATGAGGATTGTCGTGAGCACGGGGACTAGGAGGCGGAGGAGCAAAGGACTGAGGGGCGGAGGAGCTTTCACGGTGCTAAGGTGAGATGGGGATGGGCTGGTCTCAAGAGAAAAAGGGTCGAGGCGCAAGGGATGGTTGAGCAAGAAATCTTGACGGTTGAGGAGCGGGCACTAGGCTGGGGTTGTTATGGCTCATCTTGAATATAACTCTGGCGACATCATCTTTAACGAGGGCGATGAGTCCCGAGAGGCGTATTACATTGCGGGTGGCAACGTCGATATCAGTATTCGGACTCCGGGAGGAGAGCGGGTTCTGGGTCGATTGGGAAAGGGCGAGATTTTTGGAGAGATGGGGATGGTTGCCGATCGGCCGCGGTCGGCTTCGGCGACGGCGGTCGGGGAGACGAAGTTAGAGTCCTTCGACGAGGCGGTATTTGAAGATTATATTTTAGCGAAGCCGGACCGGGTGAAAGTATTTATGGCGACCCTGTTCGAGCGCTTGCGAACGACGGATGCCTTATTGCAGGCGGAGTTGCAGAAGCACGGGGGAGGGCCGGGTGAGGCTCCAACGGTGGAAGTCGATGCCTTGACAGCGCTGGAATCGACTGTGGGAGAGCCGGAAGCGACGCCTGTTGAGGAGGAATCGGTGGGCATCGAAGCAACGGTATCTTTACGTTCGTTATATGAGGAGACGGGATTTCCGGGTGAGGCGATTTTGGTGGAGGTGGATACTTTCCCATATCGGATCGGCCGGGCCTTTGATGATCAGGGGGTCGCGTTGTTTGCGCACAACAACTTGTCTGTTACGGACAAAATGCCCTATCACGTGTCCCGCAATCACTGTGAAATTGGGCGGGACGGGGAAAGTTTGTTTGTTCGGGATCGCGGAAGTTCTTTGGGGACATTGGTTAACGAGGAAGAGATCGGGATGCGGACGGGCAAGCTGACGGCGCGTTTGGTTCGTGGGGAGAATGATTTGGTGTTGGGGACGGTGGATGGACCGCATCATTTTGTGGTGACGGTGGCCTAGTCAGGACGTCGGAGAAGGCAAGCTTACTAGGATCTTGAAGGGCCTCGTTGTTTTTCCCAGCGGGTTTTTCGAAGAGTAGGAACCAACGTCGGGCGAGAGGCTTTTGAGGAGCTGGGGTGGTGACACACAGGTCAAGTTTTGGTTAAGTTCGCGAGGGATTTCTCCCCTTTGCTTTCGTTCATCGATGGAATGGGTGGCCCCGCTGGAGATAGGGGTTGCGTGGTTGAGGTGGCGTGCCATGGTTTTTGGCCATGGCTGGGGTGATGTTGCAGGTTCAGGGACTGACAAAGGAATTCGGCGATTTCACGGCGGTGGACCGATTGAGTTTTGAAATTGGGGCAGGGGAGATTGTGGGGTTGTTGGGAGTGAACGGCGCAGGAAAGACGACCGCGATTAACATGGTTTTGGGATTGGTGGAGCCGAGTGCGGGAGATGTTCGTGTATTCGGACAGGAATTTCGATCGAATCGGGTAGAGATTCTTCGGCGGACGAATTATTGCTCTTCGTATACGAATTTGCCGGGGAACTTGCGAGTGTGGCAGAATCTTTTGGTCTTTGGGAAGCTCTACGGGGTATCGGACATCCGTCGCAAAACAGACGCCGTTTTGGAGCTGTTCGAGATTTCTCATTTGCGGAATCGGGTGACAGGCGAGTTATCGGCGGGGGAATCGACGCGGGTGAACCTCTGCAAGGCTCTGATGAATGATCCGGAGTTATTGATGTTGGATGAGCCGACGGCGAGTTTGGATCCGGACATCGCGGACAAAGTTCGCAAAGTGATAAGGAGCGTGCGCAATGAAAAGGGGATGGGAGTTCTTTATACCTCACACAACATGCGAGACGTCGAAGAAGTGTGTGATCGAGTCATTTTTATGCATGAGGGCAAGGTATTGTGTGAGGGCACTCCAGAGGAAATTGTGAAGCGATTTGAGGAAGACAGTTTGGAGGAAGTCTTTATCCGGGTGGCGCGGGGTGGTGATTTTTTGGAAGAGATTGTTAGTCGCAGGGAAGGGGCAGAGGAATCGTGAATTTGGAGGCGGTGGAGGCGCTGGTGTTACGCCAGTTGTTTTTGTATTTACGCAACGGGATACGCTTCGTTGAGTTATTTTTTTGGCCCACGGTGCAATTGTTGGTGTGGGGATTTTTGACGGCTTACTTGAAGAGCGTCGGCGGTGAGGCGATGCCATGGCCGATTACCTATCTGATAGGGGCGCTGATTTTGTGGGATGCGTTGTTTCGGTCGCAGCAGGGTGTGGCGATTTCATTTTTGGAGGATGTATGGTCGCGGAATTTATTGAACGTTTTTGTGGCGCCGGTGAGGACGCGGGAGTATTTGGCGGCGGCTTGTGTGGTGGGATTTTTTCGGATCTTAGCGACGGGGACACTGTTAGCTGTGATGGCGATCTTGTTTTATGCCTTCAACGTTTTTGACATGGGGTTAGCGTTGATTCCGTTTTATGTGAACCTGATGGCCTTTGGATGGGGGTTGGGGATGATTTCGACGGCTTTGATCCTGCGATTTGGACAGGCGGCGGAAGGGTTGGCTTGGGCGGTTCCGTTTTTGATCCAACCTTTTGCTGCGGTATTCTATCCGGTGTCGGCTTTACCGGGGTGGCTGGAACCGGTGGCTCTGGCGCTGCCGTGCGCGCATGTGTTTGAAGGTATGAGGGATGTTTTGGCGGGCGAGGGTTTTCCGGCGGCGCACTTGCTGTGGGCGACGGGATTGAACGTTTTGTTTTTGGGCGGTGCGATCGGGTTGTTTGGGCGGATGCTTGGGGTGGCGCGGAAGCGGGGGTTGTTGACCCGGTTTGCCTCGCAGTAACGGTCGGCGACCGGAGTTTGACGTCTTATTTACGCGCGCAGTGACGGTGGAGGAGGCGATGTTGCTGAACGGGGGGAAGATGTTGGGAAACGACGGAACAAGAGGGAGATGGCGAGGAGGATGGGGACTTGTGTCATGAACATAGCGGTAGCGAAGACGGCGAACTCGGTTTGGTGGAATATGCTGACGGCGACCGCGATGGCGATGCCGAGATTTTTAACGGGGAAGACGACGGTGAGGGTGCGTGCGTCCCGTTTATCGAGTCGTGAAACGCGGGCGAGAGTATATCCGACAGTCATGGAAATAAACGTGAGGATAATGGCGGCGAGCGCGGTGGGACCGAAGTCTTCGGCGAATCCATCGCCATCGCTCACGATAATGTAGCCGCCGAGGAGGAGAATGGCGACGAGGGTGAAGTGCTTCATGACGCGGCGGCATTTTCTTTCGAATGCGGGAAAGCGCGTGCGGATGAAAATGCCGAGGCCGACGGGGATGGCGAGAAGGAAGAAGAGGCGGACGAAGAGGGCGGAGGCGGGAACTTCGAAGGTGAATTTTTCGTCGAGAAGAAAGCTGTAGGCCCATATCCACAAGGGCATGGTCACGAAGGCCATGAGGGCGGTGGTGACGGAGAGTGTGATGGAGAGGGCTGTATTGGCTTTGCCGACGTATGTATAGACGTTTGAGAAATTGCCGGTGGGGCAGATGGCGACGAGGAGGATACCGGCGTCGAGGTGCGGGGGGAGATTGGTAAGCCGGACGAAGGCGATCGAGGCTGGCACGAGGAGGAAGAGGCCGAGGAGGCCAACGAGGAGGGCTTTGGGTTTGGAAAAGAGTTTTCGAAAGTCGTCGAGTGTGAGATCGAGACCGATGACGATCATCGTCGTAAAAACGATGGCGCTGATGGCGATATTGATAACTTCATCCTGACCCACGTGGGACTCTTACCAGTGGGAGCGTGGTGGCGGCAAGGCGCGAGGTGCGATAATACTATTCTTTCCTGCTGAAAGGGCGTAAAGGGATAGCTCGTTTGGAAGCGGAAGCTGGTGCGACCGGTGATTTTTTTTGGCTTTGGAAATGGTTTTTACAGGAAAGAGAGCAAGAGGCCGCGGGATTGGTTTGTTTTTCCTGGTTTTTGTATTGGGCATGGCAGGCTGTGAGACGGGGCAGGGGGGTAGGAAAGAAGAGGGTGAGCTACCGCCGCCTCCCCGAGGGTTGCGTGTCGGGCTTGCGCCGGTGACGGTGCCGCTGGCGTTTGAGCGAAAAGGTGAGCTGACGGGGCTGGAAGTGGACTTCGCCGAGGCGTTGGGCGCGGCGTTGCAGCGGCCTGTGGAGCTCGTGCCGTTGAAGCAGGAGGCTTTGTTTTCGGCCCTGGAAAGCGGGGAAGTTGATATCTTGATGTCGGGATTGGAAGTGACGGGGCAGAATCTAGAGCGTGCGGCGTTTGCGGAGCCTTACTTTTCGTCGGGCCCAATGCTTTTGGTGCGTAGCAAGGATTATTACTCGTATTCCTATCCGAAAATTCTATTGCTGACCCCGGCACGAATAGGCGTTTTACCGGGTTCCGAGGCGGATCGTTATGTGGAGGAGCGCTGTCTACGGGCGACGCGGGTGCCGGTGGCCTCTGCAGAAGTTGGCGCGAAGCTGTTAAGGCAAAGGGAGATCGATGTTTTTTTGGCGGATGCTCTTGTGATTTGGCAACTGGCTCGACCGAGTGGGATTGGGGCGAGTGATGAGCCGTCGGGATTGGCGGCGGTCGAGTATCCGTTGGAGCCGCGTTATTATGCATGGGCGGTGGCGAAGGGAAACGACGCATTACTGATTGAGGTGAACGCGTTATTGGAGACTTGGGAAGAGAGCGGGGAATTGAGGCGTTTATTGAGGAAATGGGTTCCGTTGCACAAGGTGCGGTGATTGGGGTTCTCGTGGGAGGAGTTTTTGGGTGATGGGAGGTTGACGGGGGGAGGGGTGAAGGGTAAGAGGGAAGGCTGCGGCGGAGTCGTGGGGAGAAAATTTTAGATATGAGTGAATTGGGTCAATATTTTGCGGGGTTGGATGTTGGAGGGACGACGATTAAAGCGATTCTTGTGGATGGGGCGGGTCGGCAAGTCGGCGAATACGTCGAGGTGCGGAGCCATGCGTCGGAGGGATACCGGCGAACTTTTGAGCAGTTGCAGGAGGGCTTGAGGCTGTTATGCGAGCAAGGGGGGATCACGGAGGAAGCAGTGGGAGGGGTTGGACTGGACGTGCCGGCCCCGTGTTCGAAGGGGGTGATTTGGGGGAAAGCAAATTTGTCGGTGGACTGGGTGGGAGTAAATATTCGGGACGAGTTTGGCGAGGAAGTAGGAAAAAAGGTTTGGATGACCAATGACGGGAATGCGGCTGCCTTGGGCGAATATCTGTTACGGGCGGATCGTTTGGACACGGGCTTATTATTTGTGGCGCCGGGGACGGGTTTGGGAGGCGGATTGGTTTTGCCCGGGGGTGGTTTGTATGAAGGGGCACGAGGTTTGGCTATGGAAGTGGGAGACATGTCTCTGCCATTTCTGGAGGAAGGCCGATTGCCGGTGGATGGTCGTGGTCGCGAGGGTTGCTTGGAGGCGTGGGTCTCGTTGATGGCGATTCGTCGGCAGTTACAGATTGCGTTGAGTGCGGACGAGTATCAGGAGCATCCTCTTAACGAGGGCGATGCTCCGATTGAGGAGAAGGCGTTCCAGTTGCGTGATTTCGCGGAGAAAGGGGACGCTCTCGCAACGGAAATATTCCAGGATCAGGCGTTCAAACTGGGACATGCCCTGGGTGATTTGGCGAGTTTGCTTGATCCGGGATTAATAGTGATTGGTGGTGGTTTGGCGGAGACGGGTTTTCGGGACTGGTATTTGGAGGCTGTGAAGAAGGGGTTCCAGTCGCGGGCGATGGACAGTTTTCAGAAGAGTCCCCTACCACCGCATGAGGAGACCACGTTATTCGAGTGGGCGATCGGCGGGGATGGGGCGGCGGCTTTTGGAATGGCGCGGAAGGCGCTTGAAGTGTTTGGAGACTAACTGTTATGTGGCTTCAGATTGTCGTTGTCGGGGTTCTTTTGGTCATTCTATTTTGGATAGGGAAGATCATGTATACGGTGCAGCGCGGATTGACGGAGGCGATTCGCGGATTGAACTCGCTGGACGAGCGGTTGGCAGCGATCGAGAAGCTTTTGGGGAAAGACGAGAACTAGAGAGGTCTGGGTGGGGATTCGTTTTGCGTGTTGACGGACTTGGTTGAGGAGACTGTCACCGGGGTGAGTGGTGGGAGCGGGGAAGTGTTTCTACCTGATTTGCCAGAAGATTAGTTTGTCATTGAGAAAGGCTGGCCGGTGGAATCGAGGACGCGGCGCCAGTCTCGGCTGGCAGGATTTACCATTTTTTGGGGGAGGTTCTCGACGGCGGAATTGGGAACATAGACCACTCGGTCGCCATTGTATCCGATGAACATGTCTGTATTGCCGGCCATGGCGCCGTGGACTGCGCATTGGGCAAGAATGGAGCAGAATTCGGAATCGCGAGGGCCGGCGCGAAGGCCGCGAATGGCATAGCTGGGGTCGATGTATTTGATTGCGTGATCAATCTTTTTTTCTTTCAGGTGAGTGGCAATAGAGGAAGTGAGGAAAGTGCCGATATCCTTGAGAAGGATGTTTCCTGACTGATCGGTTTCAGGGTGAGATTTTGAATGGATCAGATTTTGTCCGGCTCCTTCGGCAACCACCACGACGGCGTGTTGTTTTTCCTGGAGGCGTTTCTCAAGGTGTTTGAGGAAGCCGTTGGGTCCTTGGAGATCGAATGGGACTTCCGGGATGAGGCAAAAATTGACATCGTGGTTGGCGAGAGCGGAATGAGCGGCGATGAAGCCGGAGTGGCGGCCCATGAGCTGGACGAGACCAATTCCATTGTAGGCGCCTCGGGCTTCTTCGTGTGCGGCTTCGATCACGCGGGTAGCTTCCGCGACGGCGGTGGTGAAACCGAAGCTGCGTTTCACGTAGTGGAGATCGTTGTCGATCGTTTTTGGGATTGCGACAACGGATACTTTCAAGTCTCGTCGGGCGATTTCATCGCAGAGGGCAGTGGCGCCCCTGAGTGTGCCGTCACCACCGATCGTGAAGAGGATATCGATGTTTCGATTTTCGAGGGTATCAGCGATTTCTTTTGAAGTGGGAGTACCGCGGGAGGAGCCGAGTATGGTGCCGCCGAAGCGGTGAATTTCGGAGACCGCGTTCTGATCGAGGGGGATGGGTTCTTCGATGGGGTTTGGTCCGAGACTACCGTAGCCGTAGCGGAATCCGAGGATACGTTGGACGCCATAGAGATAGGTCAGCGTTAGGACGAGAGAACGGATGACGTTGTTGATTCCGGGACAAAGGCCGCCGCAGGTTACGATTGCGCAGGTGGTTTTTTCGGGATTGAAGTAGAGGGATTCGCGAGCGCCGGCCAGTTCGAACGATGGGATTGGGTCTCCGCGATCAATGAATGGTTGGATGAGCTCCATTTCTGAGAATGCGGCGATGCGTCGCGAGGTCTCGACGAATGTTCGATGGGATTGATGGCGCAGAGGTGAGGGGACGGTGGCGGGGCCGAGGGTTGGGATCTGTAGCTGCTCGAGCGTCAGGGAGGCGTAAATGGCTTTGGCTTCGTCGGGCATAGATCTCGGTTGTTGGAGCTATGAACCTTCTTCGCCGACCCTTCTAAGGTCAAGATTGACTAAGTCGGCCGGTGATATGGACCGGTTACTGAAGGTGCTGTATTGGCGGTGGAGCGAGGAACCAGGGAAATTGGTTAAAGCTATATTTGGAGGCGGCCGGGGATGGGGGAATTGATATCAGTTTCGTGATCGAGGGCGGCTTGTACAGCCACTTTGACGCCGGACGCCGCCGTTTCGGCGGACATGCTGGGATTGCCCAGGTTGTGGTTTAGAGCGGCGACTTCGGGAAGGTGGGGCAGGTGAATCCAGCCGGTACGAACCGGTAGATCATGGGTGGTGAGGTGATGGAGGACGCCATACATGAGATGGTTGCAGCAGAATGTGCCGGGGGCATCGGAAATTTCGGCGGGAATGCCGGCGTCGAGCATGGATTTTACCATGGCACGAATGGGGAGTGTGGAGTAGTAAGCGGCCGGTCCTTCAGGGGCAGTGGGTACATCTTGAGGTGCGTTGCCTTGATTGTCGACGAGGTCGTAGCGGGTAGCGTCATTTCGATTCTGAGCGATGCGTTCCACCGTGATGGTGGCGCGTCCTCCGAACTCTCCCATCATGATGATGATGTCCGGATGAATGGTTTCAATGGCAGCGGTGACAATCTCAATGCATTCGAAAAAGGTGTTGGGGACAATTCTGGATGTGATAGAGGCGCTTTTTAGATCGGTATTGTGGAGTGTTCGGGCAACGGATTCGGCGGGATTGATGGGGGTATTCCCGAAGGGTTCGAAGCCGGTGAGGAGCACTGTTTTCATGCACGGGAGAGGACTTTACTTGGTCCTAGTTCGAAGAGGCACCGCCTAATCCATGCCAGGGACGGGTGCAAAGGGCAGGGAGGGGTAGCGACCGGCGAGGCTCGGATCGCTGGCGGTGTAGGCTTCGAGAAATTCGAGCCAATTGAGTTTGTAACCGTCTGGCGAGGGGTAGATTGCGACGTCAAAGCGACGTTTGTCTTTTTCGAACTCGAGTTCGAACCAGTGGACATGAGTTTGGGAGTGGGGTGGTGGGGAAGGATCTGAGCGGGAGTATTGGACGTGAACGTTTTGCGGTGTGCGATGGAGGATATAGGCTTCGATGGACGGGAGGTGTTCCTGGGGATCTTGGATAAAGAGGGAAGACTGCGGGGCGGCGGTTGATGAGATAAAAAGGAAGAGGGATTCGGAGGCGGCGGTGATTGAATCGGGGGAGATATTGGTGCGCTCGGCGAGCTCTGGGGCGGGTTGGGGAGCGTGAGGCCTGGGTGCAACGGCGAAGATTCTTAGGACCCCGCTGATGGTGAAGACCAGAATCAGCAGGTAGATGGCTCGGGCGATATGATGCAGGAGGCGCATGCTGAATTAGTTAAATTCCTCCGAATATTTAGAATTATTAACAAAATTAATGGGAAGTGGAAGGAAAAATCGGGGGATTCTGAACCGGGTTTGGCGGCGGCGGATTGGCTTGTGATGGGTTGTCTTCGTGCTTTGTGATATTCTGGTGACGTCTTATTTGCGGGGCGCTTGAACTTAGAAGAAGAGACCATTGAAGCTAGTCATTCCAGGCGGGAGCGGTCAGTTGGGGAGAGTGTTGGCCCGCACGTTTTGTGGACGGGGTGACGAGGTCGTTTTGTTGAGCCGATCTGGCTCAGGATATCATGGTCCTGGTCGTTGTATTTACTGGGATGGACGGACGGCTGAGGGGGATTGGGTGAGGGAGTTGGACCGGGCGGATGTTGTGATCAACTTGGCGGGGCGATCGGTAAACTGCCGTTATCACAGGGTGAATCGTGACGCGATCATGCGGTCGAGGGTGGAGTCGACAAGAGCGGTTGGAAAGGCCATCGCTAGCGTCGATTCACCGCCGCGGGTTTGGTTACAAATGAGCACGGCAACGATTTATGCGCATCGATTTGATGCGGGGAATGATGAGACGACGGGTGGAATTGGGGGTGACGAGCCGGGAATACCCGAGGTATGGCGTTTCAGTATCGATGTGGCTCGGGCGTGGGAGGCGGCGACGCGAGAGGTAGTGGTGCCGGATACTCGGGTCGTCTTGTTGCGGTCGGCGATGGTGATGAGTCCGGATAAGGGCGGTGTGTTTGATACGTTACTAAGTTTGGTCAGGATGGGCTTGGGGGGGCGTTCGGGGAGTGGGCAGCAGTATGTATCATGGATTCATGAAGCGGACTTTGTGCGAGCGATCGATTGGATTGTAGAGCGGGATGGACTGGCGGGAGCGGTGAATTTGGCGTCGCCCAATCCTCTCACGAATCGGGAATTTATGGCGGCGCTTCGAAAGGCATGGGGGATTGGATTTGGCCTACCGTCGGCGCGATGGATGTTGGAGATTGGAGCGTTATTCATGGGGACGGAGACTGAGTTGATTCTGAAGAGTCGGCGTGTGGTGCCCGGAGCATTACTGAAGGATGGTTTTGAGTTTGAATATGAAGATTGGAAGGTTGCGGCAAGAGAGCTATGTGAGCGGTGGCGGCGGGAAACTGTTTCGTAGTGGAGTGATTGGATAGAGGAACGAAAGGCTTGGGAAGGGGAACGAGAAGACTGGGTTTTGCTACCTCAGGCATTTCGGCCATCGCTCTTGGGACGGAACTGTAGCCGGATACGAACAAGCCGTCTGGAAGGCATTCGAGCTTCGGCTTAATGAAGAACGGATGCTGGTGCTTAATGAGGTCATTCTTTTCTCTGTTTTTTGGCAAAAACAAAACCCCGCGCGGCCGCGCATGCGTCATCGTGTTGGTGGTTTCGGCATCGCCCATTAGATCTCAGGCGAGATCGGAAAAAAGTTTTAGGCTTCTTGTAAGGAATCGGCGGCTCAACACCCTAAGCTTACAAATAAGAGTTCCTGCGAAACAATTAGTAGGAACTGAAAACCGGGATCGTGGCGACTAGCGTGGTTCCAAAACAACTAAATGAAACAACTAAAATGAAACAAATCGTATTCACCTTTGCTATCGTCAGCTTGGCTGGCATCATCTCCGCTTCAGCTTCGGGTAGAGGAAACGTGGCCGGCTCGTCGCATCAGCAAACGCTCAAGGGCTTCGAATCGAACCAAGCGACCATTTCCGTGGTTGAGAAAGCGCCAGCCGCCGTGGAACGAACCACTTTCGCCCTTTCAGCGAAAAAGGCTTCCGAGCCATCTGTTCGCTACTACGGCACTTCGCAGCCACGTTCGCACCGTTAAGACGGGCTCACACGACAGGGTCTTGCCGTTATTGAGCAACACCGTGCGCGGTGAATCTAGCTATGCAAAGCTGCTTCCGATCCTCACTCTCTCGATTAACAAGTGGTCCTCGTCCAACCCAAAGCCGTTGGCAGCGGTGGAGGGACGGGCGGGGGTTGCCCAATCGTTTGGTTGGTGTTCGAAGAGTGCGAAATGGTTAGGGAGGAGGGGAGGGTGGGCGGTTGGCTGCCTGCGTTCTTGATGGAGTGAGGGGGAAGGTTAATTTTCGGCGGGGCCCCAGAGCTCTTCGGCGGTGTATTTGCCTTCGGTGTTTTCGACGAGTTTGGGGTCGATTTTGGCGAGTTCCGCGAGGTGTTGGGCGGCTTCGGGAAGGGGGCAGGTGCGGAGGAAAAGAATGACGGGCTCCTTTAGGAAGGCGAATTCTTCTCCATGATCGTGGTAAAGCTCGAGGAGGCGGGGGATGGAGTCCCAGTCTTCGAGGAGAGCGAGATCGGGGATGGCTAAGTCGGCGGATTCGGGGTGGTCGAGTGCGAGGCGGAAGGATTTGATGAGGCGCTTTTTGGGGATCGCACCGGGTGCTTGGAAGGCGTGGAACTCGAGGGCACCGAGAGCGGCGAAGATGTTATCGGAGTTGGCAGCGTTTTTGTTTTGGTTGGTCGTGGTGAGCATGGTTTTCTCGACGAGGGGCAAGCCTTTGGCGCCCATTAGCTTTAGGTATGCCGCGGCGAGGGCGTCGGCTCCAACGGCGTGGCGTTGTTTGGGCTTCTTGATCCACTCGGCGAGGGTAGGCGCGTGGGCTTTGGCACTTCCGCATACGCCGAGGAGGGTGAGGAAGAGTCGTCTGCGGTCGACGGAGACGTTTTCGTCCTGGATCCATGTGAGGAGCGCATCGGGATCGAGATTGGCGGCGACTTGGGTGACGACGGGATAGGGTGATTTCGCGAACTCGCCATAAGCGGCGGTCGAGAGGGTTTCATCTTCGTGATACAGGTAGGGCGTGAAGACGGCGAGGTATTCGACGATGGTTTCGACGGGGGCGTCTTGGGGTGGGGGTGTGAGGTTGCGATATTCCTCGATGAAGGCGAGGGCATGATCGGAGAGGGGGACGGGCGCGAGCCATTCGAGGGTTTCGGGGCTGGGAGCGACGATGAGGTGTTTTGGACCGGCGGGGGGTGGCATAAGGAACGGGACGGTGATGGGATCACCGGGTGCGAGAGCGGTGTCTCCTTTGAGGATTTTTTTGGCGGTGAGGGTTGCGTTGGGGGCTCCTTTCGATTTATCACGCAGGGAGAGGCGCATTCGGGTTGCGGCGTCGAGGGAGGGGGTGGTGAGTTCGGCAATGGCGACCACTCCGTAGTCGTCGATGAGGTCGACGATCGTGGCTTCTTCGAGGAGCTGGCAGAAGGGGCAGGCGAGCGAATTTGGGAGGGACAAAGCGAGGGCGATGGCGAGGGTGCTGAGGAGATGGCGCGGCATGGTGTGGTAGTATAGCATGGCGTGTGAATTTACACAGTGGCACAGTTCGGCAGGTATACGGGAGAGAACTGGAAGGATCGTGTGTCCGCGTCTCTCGGCGGTGGAGTATGAGGGGTATGTTCTTGTCTTGAAGGGTGGGGGCGTGATGGCATCTTAGGGTTATGGAGATGACGAAGAAGCGGCATCAGTTTTTGGCGGACACTGAATTGGGCGAGCATGGAGCGGCGATCGAGAAGCGTTTGTCGGATTACGCGGGGCGGCTGGAACCGAATGATTTGTCTAGTCTGATGGATCCTGTGACGGCCGATATATTTGGGAAAGTATTGCAAGAGACCAGTGCGGACTCTGGGGTTATATGGTTGGCGGATCGCGAGCGCACGAATCTGGTGGTGGGATACAGCCACAAAGTGGAGCGGTTGCTTGGGATGCGGCAGCCTTTAGATGAGGGGTTGATCAGCTTGGTGCTCGGATCAGAGCACGCGATTTGTGAGAATGCGGTCTATGCGGATGAGCGGCACTCGAAGAAGATTGACGAGGAACTGGGAATGGTGACCTGTGCAATGATCGCCGTGCCCTTTTATTTAGGAGGCTATGTGCGTGGAGTGGTATCGTGCGTGCAATGGAAGGAACAAGAGTCTGATCCTGATCCCCCGGGTTTTTCGGGGTTGGAAATGAATCAGGTGAAATTGTTTACGGCGGCGGCGGAGCGATTACTGAACTATGAATTGCTAAAGATCATTCTAGACGTGGAAGTATGAGTGAGGGATCCTGGCAGAGACCGTGGCTTTCGCCTGAGGCCGCGCGGGATGCGATTCGCCGGGGAACGGGAGCGGGCGTACGGATTGCGGTGCTGGATTCCGGAGTGGATGTCTTTCACCCGCGTTTGGAGTCGGCGAAGATGGGGGACCAAGTAGCGATTGTAGAAGAAGAGGGACGATTGCTTGTGCGCGAGGGTGATGGGGATGACGTGTATGGGCATGGGACAGCGGTGGCGGGCATTATCCATGAGACGGCGCCGGAAGCGGAGATTGGAAGTTTTCGTGTCATTAATGCGCGGAGTTTATCACGGACGGCGGTGATTTGTGAGGGGGTGCGAGAGGCGATCCGACGGGGGTATCATCTTCTCAATTGCAGTTTTGGGTGCAAGGGGTTGGCAAGGTTTGTCCTGCCGCACAAGGAGTGGGTGGACGAGGCGTATTTACGGGGGGTGCATGTCGTAGCGGCGTGTAGTAACTATGATGTTTTTGAGCCGGAATGGCCTGCCCATTTCACGAGTGTGATTTCCGTGAACATGGCGAGGACGGAGTCGGATGATTTGTTTTATCGGAAGGGTGCGCTCGTGGAGTTTGCGGCCCGTGGGGAGAAGGTAGAAGTGTTGTGGCAAGGGGGTGGGACGCGTGTGGAGACGGGCAGTAGTTTTGCGGCACCGCGGGTGACGGGGATCTTAGCCCGGATGTTATCGGTGGAACCGGGATTACCGCCTGCGCATGCCTTGGATTTGTTGCAGCGAGTGGCGGAGCCTTGGGAAGATGAGATGAACTGTGGGGCGTGAGGGAGTGATATTCATTGTTCGATGTTTGGCGGCGTGCGGTTGCGAGGGAGATGAGGGGTGGGAACTTTTGCGTGAATAAGATAAAGGTTTGTTTTTGAGCGAGTTATGGAAGTGATGACCAAAAAGTCAAAGAAAGGGGTTGCGTTATATAATTTCCATAACTAATATAGCTTTAGTAATTTGTCCTCGGCCTTGAGCGCTGGCTCGGTCGATGGGGCGGTTGCTTCGATTATATCCGCATACATACACCGATCCGTGCTGGGGAATGGCATATTCTGCCGAAACGGATTTTCGACGGCCGGGCTGCCCGATAATGATTTTTGGCGGTACGGCCGTCTTTTTTTCGTGATGGGGCGACTTGGGCCGATCCGAACGAGCGGGGAATGAGTTGACGGGTGGAGGCAGAGCGGTTGATGCTTTCGGATTGGTAGCCCGAGTTGGATACGGGTGAAGTTTCAACTTTCTTTTGTGTTATGGATCGGCGATTTTTCATTTTCGTTTGTGCGGTATTGATAGCGATCTGGGGTTGCGGGCTGGTGGACGCGTATGGCCAGGGTGATCAATCGGGATCGGCGGCGGCTTCTGGGAAGGGGAATGCTTTGGTGATCCCGGAAGTGGCGCGGGACGAAGTCATTTGTTTTGCTTTGTATACCGTTCAGGACGAGATCATGAAAATGACGGCGGTTTTGTATCCGCTGGGAGAGGGGGAATCGCGTGAGGTACGGTTGGAAGTGGAAGAGAGCTCTGGGGAGTGGAAGGAGATTGCGACGGCAGCAGTCAACGAGGAGGGATGGACGGCGTTATTCCGCCTGGAGGATTGGGATCATGGGCGGGATTGGCCGTATCGGGTGCGGCATGGCGAGGCGGCGATCTATGAGGGGCTCATTCGCCGTGATCCGGTGGACAAAGACGAGATCGTTGTGGCGGCGTTCACGGGAAACTCGAACAAGGATCGCGGGCCGCGCGAGGACATTATTGCCAACATCAAGGCGCAGGATCCGGACCTTTTATTTTTCTCCGGGGATCAGAGTTACGACCATACCAAGCACACGGCGGCGTGGTTGTTATTTGGGCGTCAATTTGGCGAGATCATCAAGGATCGACCGACGGTTTCGATTCCGGACGACCATGATGTCGGGCAGGGAAATTTGTGGGGTCAGGGCGGGATTGTATCGACTTTGAAGGGTGGTGCGGATGGGGGATATGTGATGCCTCCGGAGTATGTGAACATGGTGCAGCGGGCGCAGACCGGAAACCTGCCGGATCCTTATGACCCGACACCGGTGGCTCAGGGCATCACGGTATTCTACACTTCGTTGAACGTGGGGGGAATTGATTTCGCGATTATTGAGGACCGGAAATTCAAGACGGGCCCGGCAGGCTTGATTCCGCGTCAGGGTCCTCGGCCGGATCACATCAATGATCCGGACTATGATCGTGCGACCGTGGATGTGCCGGAAGCGATCTTGTTAGGGGAGCGTCAGTTGGCGTTTTTGCGGGCGTGGGGTCAGGATTGGGAAGGATCGGATATGAAGTGTGTGTTGTCGCAGACGATCTTTGCGGGCGGGGCGCATTTGCATGGCAAATTGGGAGGGAGACTGTTGGCGGATCTGGATTCGAATGGTTGGCCGCAGAGTGGTCGGGCGCGGGCGTGGGAAGAGATGCGGCGTTGTTTTTCCTTTCACTTGGCGGGGGATCAGCATTTGGCAACGGTGATTCATCATGGGTTGAACTCTTGGGAGGACTCGGGGTATTCGTTTTGCGTGCCGTCGATCGTGAATTATTACGGTCGTTGGTGGTGGCCATTGGAGGAACCGCAAGCGGGGGGGGCGGCGGCAACGCTTGAGTTTGCCGGTCGATATTATGATGGATTGGGGAACAAGGTGACGATGCAGGCGTATGCCAATCCGACTGAGGATAACTTTAAGGCGGCGGGCCATGGTTTGGTTCGGTTCAACAAGAGGACGCGGGAGATTACAATGGAGTGTTGGCCGCGTTTTGTGGATGTGGCGGACGTGGAGGCGAAGCAATTTGAGGGGTGGCCGATTACGATTTCGCAGGCGGACAATTACAATCGGGAAGCGATAGCTCATTTACCCGAGCTGGTTTTTGAGGGTGCTGAGCGACCGGTGGTGCAGGTGGTGAAGGATGATACGGGCGAAGTGGTGTATACCGTGCGGGCTTGGGGTGAGCGTTATCGGCCGAAGGTGTTTCAAGAAGGGAATTACACTGTCTTGTTGGATGGTCGGGTTGTGCATGAGGGAGTCGCCGCTGATCCGGTGGAGGTGGCGACTGATTGAGCGGCTTTCGTTTTCGGTTTTACGATGAAATGAGTCGGCTCAAGGTGTGAGGGGTGTGGTATCGAAGTATTCCGTAAGGTCGATTTGGTCAGCGAAGTTATTTTTTTGGCGGAGCGAATTGAGTTGGGGGTTTTGATCGAAACGTTGGATTTGCAGCTGCAGGGTATCGCCTGGTCTCGCATCGGCGATGGGCATGGTTTTGGAGTCGAGGATGGCCCAGTGGGTAATGAGGATGGTTTCGGCAAGGGGGGAGTCGGGCGGTTTCGAAAGGATCTTATATTGATGGGCGACGAGGGCTTCGGTGTAGGGTTTGATTTCCTCGAGTGTGGGAAGAGGGGTAGTTTTTTCGAGTTCGACCTCGACGTTCCAAGTTTCGGGATCGGGGGTTCGCCCTCGGATGAGGGTGAGGGCGTCGGCATTTTGGCGGGCTTCGGGTGGATCGATTATCCGGTCGTAAATGGCGATATTTTCAATGATGCCGTGCCAAGGGGACGATCCTTTGTGTTCGGCCCCGAAGGTGAGTTCCATGGGTACCCAGTTTGAGAAGTCGCCTTGGATTCGGGGGCGTGCCCAGACTTGTTCGCCATCGATGAAGACGGCGATGTGTCCATTGGAGTAGGAGAAGCTGAGGTGGTGGGGGCGGCCGATTTTGAGGCGGGAGAGTTGGCGTTCCTGTTTGTCTCCATTCAGGCCGTTCTCGGGAGTTCGGAGGCGGAGCATGAGAGTACCTCCGACTTGTCCGATGGATACATTGCGCGTATCGGAACCGGACGAGAGGGTAATGATGGGTTTGAAGCCGTCATCGGGCCGGCTAAGGGGTGTGAGCGTGGCTTCAATGGAAATGGTGTCAGCTTTTTTGGCGGCTGCGGAGATGCGAGGGCCGGCCTCGGGAGCGATGAAATGGCCTCCATCGGTGAGCATGGCGTATCGATGGTTGTAGAGCGCCTGACCGACCGGTTTGACAATAGATGTGGAACCGTCCGGAAGTTCGTTTCTGGCTTCTCTGGAATTATTTTTCCAGAGGAAGACAAGTCCGGTTTTGTCGGTGGGCCAAAGGCCGGGTGTGATGGGAATTTTGGTTACAGGAATTATGTTAGGGAATGGGGCACGGTCGGTAATTTGTTCAAGAGTGAGCTGATCGGGATTGGTCAGAGGTTTTGCCAGGGTAATCCGGAGGGAGCGCTGGTCGGGGCGTGGTTCGAGGGAAGCGGCGGCAATGCCTGAGGCGAGAGAGACCTTTGCATTGTCGGTGTTGATTCCTTCGTCGAAGAGCACGATGATTTCTTCTGGAGAAATTAGGCGGACGGACGTGACAGCTGGAGGAACGGCGGCGCGCACGTGGACGTGACCGGCTTTGGTCTCCGTATATTGATCGTCGACTTGGCGTGTGGCGGTGATGCGGTAGTCACCGGGTTCGTTGAAGGAATGGGTAAGAACGTCGATCGCTTCGACGGGTTGATCGTTAATGGACCAAGCCCAACCGGGTTTGTTGTCCGGTGGTTCGAAGGTGAGATTGAGGGGGGCTTCGCCGGCGTATCGGCCGAGGGGGAGGGGTGCGAGAAAGACGTCGGGGAAGCGATCGGTTCCTTCGTAGTTGGTGAAGCGGGCTGGTCGATCGATGATGTCGAGGGTTTCGGGATCGATTCGGGCGACGAAGATGTCATAGTTTGCCTTGAAGTGATCGTGTTCGTCGTTGCTCGCGGCGAAAGTGATGAGGTGCTGATTAGACGAGAGCATCGGGAAGTACGCATAGTTCTGCTGAGGGGGCATACGGGGGTCATCGCGTTCGAGGATGGATGAGATTTCCCCTGTGGCGAGGTGGATGCGGGCGAAGGGACCACCGGAGCCGCCGACCCAGTATCCCCAGGAGCCGTCGCGGGAAAAATAGGGTTGGCAGCCGCCGTGTGAGTTTTTGGGGAGGACAGCGAGGTCGGGTTGCAGGTAGGGAGCGAATTCGGGTTTTCCGGTGGTGGCCCAGGCAAGAGTGGGATCGATGAGCCAGCCAAACTCTTTGGCGGGTTTTCTGGTCAGCCGTGTGACGTCACCGGTGGCGATATTGATTTGTTCTGTAAATCCATCGTTGGATATATAGATGAGGTTTTCGTTGTCTATCCAGACGGCGGCGCGGCCTTCGCGGTAGCTTCGGGCTGCGGGAACGAGGATGCGATCGGTGTTGGCGGCGAGGTCGAGGAGGTGGAGTTGGCCGGCTGAGCCTTCCTCATAGGTATCCGTTCCCCTAGGGTAGGACATGAAGGCTAGCGAACGTCCATCGGGCGAAATGTGGGGGCAGAAGTAGTCTCGACCGGGATCGGGTTCGACAAGGCGACGTTCATTGGAACCATCGAGATTCATGGTCCAGAGTTCCCATCCGGAGTCAGTGAGTCGCTCCCAGACGAGGAATCCTTCACCGGTGATCTGGAGGTCGGCGGGGGTAAGGACAGGCGGTGGCGATTTTTTGCATGCGCCAGAGCTGAGGAAGAGGCAGAGCAAGACGCAGAGGATAGCGATGGTAGACGCTGAGGGAGTGTGCGACGGAGGTATCATCGGGGCGTGCTGCTCAAGCACAGATGTTCAGAAGCGGGGAGGATGCAACCAAGAATAGCCAATTTTGCCCTTGAATAGTGTGGGGTTGTTGTCGGCGCGGCAGAATCGTGGGAGCGAATATTCTTGTGAGGAAGGAGTTCTGGCTCTAAGTGAGTTGGGATGGATCCCGACAAAGTGGTGATTTACGGAACAAGTCTGTTTGGATGGTGAGCATGGGAGCGAAAAGAGCGCTAGCGATACTTTGTTGTATAGGAATTTGGGAAGGATGGGGGTGCGCCCGTCCGTTGGGAGCGGGCGAGCCGGCTGAGACGGTGAAACTGTGGCCGGGGGCAGCCCCGTTGGAGATTGGGGAGTTTGAGGAGGAGGGTGAGGCGCCGCCGAATCCGAAGGCGAAGCGAATGGTGAAGCGTCTCACGAATGTGACGGAACCTCGCATTGAGTTCTATCCCGCGCCGGCGGAGACGAACACGGGGACAGCGGTGGTGGTGGCACCTGGTGGGGGGTATGGGATTTTGGCGTATGAGCATGAGGGGACGATGGTGATTGACTGGTTGAATTCGATCGGGGTCAACGGTGTGCTCTTGAAGTATCGAGTTCCCCGGCGGGAAAGTGAAGAGCAGATGATGTATGAGGCGCCGTTGGCGGATGCGCAGCGGGCGATTCGATTGGTGCGATCACGGGCTGAAGACTGGGGAATCGAACCGAATCGTATTGGTATGTTAGGATTTTCTGCAGGGGGACACCTGACCTTGGCAGCAGGAACGAATTTTGATCGTGAAATGTATGAGGCGGTGGATGAGGCGGAAGCGTTGAGTTGTCGGCCTGATTTTTGTGTGCCGGTGTATGCGGCTTATTTGGTTAAGGATGGTGATGGCGGAGGGTTGCCGAACGAGATTCGTGTGACGGATGAGGCGCCGCCAATGTTTTTTGTGCATGCGGGGGATGACAAGCATTCGGCAGAGGGGAGTGCGCGAGTTTATATCGAGTTGCGTCGCCGTGGGATTCCTGCGGAATTGCACGTATATGCGACCGGGGGGCATGGATTTGGGATGATGGACGGGGTGGGACCCGTGTCGAGTTGGCCGGAACGATGTGCCGAGTGGATGGGGGTGATGGGGTATTTGGGAGGTGAGGAGGAGGATCCCGGGAGTGATGAGTGAGTGATATGGGCTGCGCGCCAGGTGATGGGTTTGTTTACGGACGGGAGTGGCCAAGGTCGGAGGGCCGGCGTATAGATTGGGATGAGTGGCGATGGGAAAGGCGAGAATACGTGTTGTTTGTTGGTGGACAACGGATCCAAGCGTGCGGAAGCGACCTTGAGTTTACGACGCGTTGCGGCGGCGGTTTCGGGTTCAGTGGGTCGAACAGTGGAGCCGGTGTCTTTATTGCATTCGAGTGGGGTGGACGCCGGCGAGTTAGGCGGGGTGCCTGCCGAGATTTTTGAGCCGTTCGTGAGCCGTCAGGCGGAGGAGGCGGGAATGCGGAAGTTCTTGATATTGCCGTTGTTTTTTGGTCCGAGTGTGGCGATTGGGGGGTATCTGGAAGGTCGGGTGAAAGCGTTGCGGGAGAAATGGCCGGATCTGGAAGTAACGGTAGCACCTTGGATGGTGGATACAGCGGACGTGGAAGACACGAGGATGGCGCGAGTGTTGTTGGATTTAGCCGAGAACGAGGCCGACGCCCGGGGTTGGGAGCGACCGGGGTTAGCCTTGGTGGACCACGGGACGCCACAACGGCCCGTCAACGAGGTACGGAACTTTTTGGCAGGGCAGTTAGCTGGTTTGGCGGGTGAGCGTTTTCAGAAAGTGGCGGCCTGTTCGATGGAGCGGCGTGATGGAGCGGAGTATGATTTCAACGAGCCATTGCTGGAAAACTTATTGGGGACCGAAGGATTCGAACGTGAGGTTGTCTTGTCGATGTTGTTTATTTCGCCTGGACGTCATGCGGGACCGGGTGGGGACATCGCCGAGATTTGTGAAGAAGCGGAGGCGAAGCATCCTGGCTTACGCACGGCGATGACCGACTTGGTGGCGAGTCACGATCAGTTGATTGAGATATTGGTGGGGCGATACCG
>JBCDBW010000036.1:0-34554 GCA_039182965.1 Verrucomicrobiota bacterium | reverse complement strand
CACACGAAGAACAGGTCGAAGCCCTCGAAATGAAACTCATGCACCACGAAGGCAATCTCGAGGTCGATCGCGAACGCCTCCAGCATACCCGCCTCGTCCACTCCACTCTCGACGGGAAACAAAATCTCCTCGGCCGTGAAATCCAAACTCTCGAAACCAAAATTGAAAGCCTCGAGTGGGAACAGGCCGAGGTGGAAAAACGCGCCGAAGCCTCGGACGCCAATATGTCCGGCCTCCACGAACAGCAAGACGCCGCCGCCTTGAACCTGGAGCAAACCCGCGCACGCATCAATCAGCTAACCGACGAGCTCAAAAATACGGAAAAACTCGCCCATGAATCCGCCGCCCAGGTCAATGACCTGCGCACCGCTCTCGCCGTGGAACAACGCACCCACGAAAACCTTCGAGAACAGCGCGAACCAATGACCAGCCGCATGCGCGAGCTCAACGACATCATCGAACGCCGTCGGAAAGAAATCGAAGCCTACCATGACCGCATCGCCAGCTCCGCCGAAGAAAATGAACGCCTGGGCAAAGAATCCGAAGCCGCCCGAGAGGTGACGACTGAACTCGAACAACAAATGCAGCAGCTCGGCGAACAACGAAGCGATCGAGCCGCCGCCATCGAAACCGCCGAAGCAGAACTCATCGAGCTGCGGCGCACACTCTCCGCCAATCAAGAACAGCGGGGCAACGAGGAAATTAAGACCACCCAGCTCGACCTCCGTATCGAAAACGTCCGCACCACCATCCTCCAACGATACCAAATCCACCTCGAAAACTTCGAGCCCGATCCCCACGCCCTCCTCGCGGCCATCGAAACCCAAAAGAAAGCCCGCTCCAGCGCCGAAAAACGTCGCGCCACCCGCGCCGCCAAAGAAGCCGCCCAAGAGGACGGCACCGATGATCAAGATCATCCCGAAACCGAAGACCCCCTTCCCGAGGCAGAGAGCGAAACCGAAAGCCCCGCTCAAGAACCAGAAACCGAGCCGGCCCCCGTCGCCACCGACGGCGAACCCGATTGGACCTTCGTCGAATCCGTCGTCAACGAACTCAAACAAAAGCTCGATTCCATGGGCCCCGTCAATATCGAGGCCATAGAGGAATTCGAGGAACTCGAAGAACGTCACACTTTCCTCGATGGCCAACACAAAGATCTCGTCGAGGGTCGCGAAGAATTGCTGCGCGTCATCAGCAAAATCAATAGAGAAACTCGTAAAAAATTCGCAGAGACCTTCGCCACTATCCGCACAAACTTTCAAGACATGTTCAGCGAACTCTTCGGAAAAGGCGCCAAAGCCGATCTCGTCCTCATGGATGAATCCGATCCACTCGAGTGCGGCATCGAGATCATCGCGAAACCGCCAGGCAAAAAACTTCAATCCATTTCTCTACTCTCCGGTGGCGAACGCTCCATGACCGCGGTCGCACTCCTCTTCGCCATCTACATGGTCAAACCCTCCCCCTTCTGTGTGCTCGACGAACTCGATGCCCCCCTAGACGAGGCAAATATCGAACGCTTCCTCCGCGTCCTCGATCGCTTCATCGGACAAAGCCAGTTCGTCATCGTCACCCATAGCAAACGAACGATGAGCCGCGCTGATATCATGTACGGAGTCACGATGGAGGAATACGGAGTATCCAAACGAATCGGCATGAAATTAACCGGCGAAGATCACAAACCCAACCCCACCCTCGCCTCCCCCGAAAAATCCAAAGCCTGACCGGCAATCTTCATTCTCCCCGGTAGGGGCGAGCGGCCCGCTCCTCGGCGCACCTCTAGTCCAACGTCAACCGGACAATCCCGGACGGATTCGTTGCCAAGACGGTCGGGGGGGAGCACCGCCTGCCGCACGGAGCGTTTTTGCCGCCTTTTCCACTCGTTCAATTGAAAAAGGCGTAGCTTCCCCCCTACGTCTACCGCGACTTTAACCTTCGAGGCGGGCAACAAAGCCCGAAGGGGAAAGCGCGAGAAAAACCACCCACTCTCCTAGAAATTCTCCGCCTCAATTCCGACAAAAAAATAAATCCTTTGCCACCCCACACTCCCCGTCCCTATCGTATCCCAAGCCCCAGCGATACCATCTGACACACCGCATCCATGCCATCACCCGACACCGCCGAAGACTCGCCTCCGGCCCAAACCCAGCTCACGAACACTCGCGAACGCTTCATCCGCGCCTTCCGCTGGATGCTCGTCACCCGCCTCCTCGAAGAAAGACTTCGGAGCCTATACCACGCCGGACGCATCGTCGGCGGAGTCTACATCGGACGAGGACAGGAGGCCTTCAGCACCTCCTCAGGCGTTGTCCTCGACCGTAAAAAAGGCGATGTCTTCGGCCCCCTCATCCGTGACCTTGGCGGTCGCCTCGCCTTCGGACAACCTCTCCTCGACCACTCCCGAACCTACTTCGGCTCCGCACACGGCCCCATGCGCGGCCGCGATGGGAACGTCCACAACGGACGCCCTCGCGAAGGCGTCCCCGCCATGATCAGTCACCTCGGCTCCCTCACCTCCGTCATCTGCGGCATGCTCTTCGCCAAAAGATTCCGAGGTGAGTCCGGTTTCGCAGCCGTTTCTTCCCTCGGTGATGGCGCGTCATCCACCGGCGCCTGCCACGAGGCCCTGAACTTGGCCGGCATCGAAAAACTCCCCCTCGTCGTCGCCCTCGCTAATAACCATTACGCCTACTCCACCCCCACCGATCGCCAGTTCGCCTGCAAAAACCTCGCCGAACGCGCCGTTGGTTACGGCTTCACCGGTCATACCGTCGACGGCACCGATTTATCGGCATGCCTCGAGGTCTTCTCGACTGCCGTCGCAGCTGCCCGAGCCGGCCAAGGCCCCCAGCTTGTGGTCGGTTCCCTTCTCCGGCTCTCCGGCCACGGAGAACACGACGATTCTTCCTACATCTCCGAAAAACACCGCGCCGCCGCATACGGTCGCGACTGCATGGAAGTCGCCGTAGAACAGGCCCTCGCACATAGTTTCGCCACGGAAGAGGAAATCGCCGCATGGAAAAAAGAAGCCGCCACCCAGGTCGCCGATGCGATCTCGACTGCTCAAAAGGAATCCGGCCCCGATCCCTATTCCGAAACGTGGCGCGCTCTCGCCACCGCCCACCTCGCAGATGGTTTCTTCGATGCCTGATTCAAACCGGCCAACCCATTAACCGACGAACCAGACTAACCGTCAATGAGCATCACCTACCTCGAAGCCATTCGTGAAGCCCAGGCTAAGGCCTTGGCTGACGATCCGAACGTCTTCATCTACGGTCAAGATATCGGAACGTTCGGCGGAGCCTTCAAAGCAACGAAAGATCTCATCAAAGAATACCCCGGTCGCGTCATCGACGCCCCCATCAGCGAAGATGCGATGGTCGGCCTCTCCATCGGAGCTGCCATCGAAGGACTCCGCCCGATCCTCGAAATGCAGTTCGCCGATTTCTCTTCCGTCGGTTTCAACCAAATCGTAAACCAAGCCGCCACGCATTACTGGCGCACCGGCGTCAGCATCCCCATTACCATTCGCCTCCCCTCCGGCGGTACAGAAGGCAGCGGCCCCTTCCACTCCCAATCCATGGAGTCTCTCTATAGCCAATACCCCGGCCTCGTCGTTCTCACCCCCGCCACCGTCGAAGACGCCTACAGCATGCTCGTCGAAGCCGTCGGCATCGATGACCCCGTCCTCTTTTGCGAACACAAGTTTCTCTACTACCACCTCAAAGCCGAAAAACTACCCGAAGCCGCTCTCCCCATCGGCAAAGCCCGCATCTCCCGCGCCGGCACGCATGCCACCGTCGTCACCTACTCGGCCATGCTCCATGAATCTCTCCGCGCCGCCCGCGATCTCGCCGAAGAAGGATGGGATATTGAAGTCGTTGACATCCGCTCCGCCAAACCCATCGATACTGACACTATCCTCGCGTCGATCGCACGCACCGGGCGCCTCCTCGCCGTCGGCGAATCATTCCCCTGGGGCGGTCTCACCGCCGAAATCGTGGCGCGCGTCTGCGCCGAAGGCTTTCACCTCCTCGACGCCCCTCCCCTGCGCCTGAACGCCAAAGACACTCCCATTCCATACCACCCAAACCTTTGGAGCTCCCACCGACCCACCGCGCTCTCCATCATCAGCGCTCTCAAAAAACTCCTCCGCCAATAGCACCCGATTGCTAAACCCACCCCAGTCACTACTCGCTTCTTAAAAATGCCCACCATTCCCATCCGTATGCCCCAACTCGGTGAGTCAATCGCTGAAGCCATCGTCATCGCCATTAACATCAAACCCGGCGATTCCGTGGAACCCGACCAGGAGATTATCGAGGTCGAAACCAATAAAGCCGTCATGGATGTTACCACCCCCTGCGCCGGAACCGTCACCGATATCGTAGTCTCCCCAGAGCAAAGCTATGTCGTCGGCGCGACACTCGCCCATCTGGAGGTCTCCGCAGAAGACGCCGCCCAACTCGGTATAAGTCCCGACGAACCCGTCTCCCCTCCCGCAGCCACCGATCCTGTCGTCCCCGGTGGCAATGGTGGCGATGTCCCGCATTTTGGCAAACCACCCTCCGCTACCGATTTTCAAACCAGCGCCCCAGAAGAACCTGGCAAGGTCCAACCCATCATCCAAGGCCTCCCTGTCCCCGCCAACGCCACCGGCGCGTCTTACCTTTCACCACGCATGAAAGCACGCATGCATGAACTCGGCCTCCACGCCGCCGACCTCGCGGGAGTCGCCGGCAGCGGTGCCGGAGGACGTGTCACTATCGAAGACTTCGAAAAATTCATTGATGGCATCGAAAACGAAAAAATGACCGGCGCTTCTCCCATGCGCATCGCAGTTGCTGACTCCATGCGACGCTCATGGACACGTCCCCTCGCAACCGTGGGCATGCCCTGCCAACTCGATGCCCTCCTCACCCACCGGAAAAACTCCGACCCAAAACCAGGGCCCGCACTCTACGCCATTCGCGCCCTCGCCATCGCGCTCGCCAAGGATCCCGCCCC
Organism: Verrucomicrobiota bacterium; assembly: GCA_039182965.1. Taxonomy (GTDB): domain Bacteria; phylum Verrucomicrobiota; class Verrucomicrobiia; order Verrucomicrobiales; family DEV007; genus JBCDBW01. The sequence goes on along the minus strand of JBCDBW010000036.1, from coordinate 29,547 downwards.
CGCCGGACGCCTCATCGGAGAACGTATCGTCCTGCCGACCGCCGTCGATATCGGCTTCGCCGTGGAAGTGGCCGACGGCGTCCTCGTCCCCTGTATCAAAGACGTCGACCAAAAGCCCCTCGCTGACCTCGTCCAGGAATACAACGCACTCGTCCAACAGGCCCGTGACCGCCGCCTCCCCAAAGATGCCCGCGGGCCGGGCATCGCCACGGTCACAAACTACGGCACCTTCAATATCGTCTGGGCCACCCCGATACCCCTTCCCGAACAAAATCTTGTCCTCGGCATTGGCCGTGGAATCAAATGGCCCCTTTGGGACGAGGAAAACGAGCGCTTTATCCCTGGCATTGAAGCCGTCCTAACCTTGAGCTTCGACCACCGTATCATTGACGGTGGCGCTGCCGGTCGACTTCTCACACATATTTGCGAACTCCTCCAGGCTCCAGAGTCACTCTAGCACTGGCCGTTATCTCGCGGCCTGATGGCCCCTAGTCCACCAATGTGTCAATTCGCGTCGCTAACTCGAAATCCGCTTCCGTGATCCCACCCTGGTCGTGCGTTGTCAACGCTAGCATTATCTTCCCCCACCGAATATCGATGTCAGGATGGTGCTGCGCCTCTTCCGCAATTTCCGCCACGTCGTTCACGAAATCGATCCCTTCCATAAAATCATCAAACTCAATCGTCCGCGTAATACTCTTGTCCTCCACCTCCCATTCCGGCGCCTTCTTCAACCAGGTGGCTAGTTCATCTCCTTCTATCAAATCTGACATCGTGTTCGTCGTTGGGAATTCAAGTTTTCTCAGGTTCTTTTCGGCGGGCCTCTCTCGTGCCCGCTTTCATCATGCTCAAGACATCACTCTCCTTACGCCTTGATCTAAAATCTTGGCAAGCCCGAAAGTCGTGCTTTTTGCAAAAAATAGCCTCCAATTTTCAAATTGCACCCTGCCGTCCTAAGGGCTAATACTTCAGGGCTCGGATTTCCCCGCCGCGATTAGGCGGCCCGTCCCGACCCCACCTTTGTCATCCTATCAACCATTCAGTCCCATGGGTAAGCTCTATAATAACATCGTCGAAACCGTAGGGAACACCCCCCTCGTCCGCCTCAATAAAGTAACGGATGGCGTTGATGCCGATATTTATCTCAAATGCGAGTTCTTTAACCCCCTCGGCAGCGTGAAGGACCGCATCGGCATGGCCATGATCGAGGACGCGGAAAACAACGGTGCCATCACCAAAGATACCGTCATCGTCGAACCCACCAGCGGAAATACCGGCATCGCTCTCGCTTTCGTCGCCGCTTCAAAAGGCTATCGCCTGATCCTCACGATGCCCGAAACCATGTCTCTCGAACGCCGGACACTCCTCGCACTCCTCGGCGCCGAACTCGTTCTCACCGAGGGCGCAAAGGGCATGAAAGGAGCCATCGCTAAAGCGGAAGAAATCGCCGCCGAACACGAAAACGCGTGGATTCCACAGCAATTCAAAAATCCCGCCAACCCCGCCATCCACCGCAAAACAACCGCCGAAGAGATTTGGGACGATTCCGATGGCAAAGTCGATATCGTTATCTCAGCCGTCGGCACCGGCGGCACGGCCACGGGCTGCTGCGAGGTCCTCCGAGAAAAAAAACCAGGTTTCGAAGCAATTGTCGTCGAACCCTCCGATTCACCCGTCATCTCTCAAACCCTCGCCGGTGAAGAACTCACCCCAGGTCCCCATAAAATTCAAGGGACCGGCGCCGGATTCGTCCCCGATAATCTCCACCTCAAAAGCGATGGTGGCGACACACAAATCAACGAATGCATCAAGGTCTCCAACGAGGATGCCTTTGCAATGGCTCGTCGCCTCGCGAAAGAAGAAGGCATCCTCGGTGGGATCTCGACAGGAGCCAATGTCGTCGCCGCTCTCGAGGTCGCCGGACGCCCCGAAAATAAAGGCAAATTCATCGTCACGATCGGCTGTTCCACCGGCGAAAGATATCTCAGCACGGCCCTGGCCGACGAAGCCCGTGCCGCCGTCGGCGCTTGACCCCTGAACGATTAGCGCTATCTCTATCCACGGTCCACTCAAGGACCCTCACAGCAGCAGCTTCCCATGGCCAGTAAACCGGAAAACACACCCGCTGAAGAACTCGCCGATGCTGTCGTCGAAAGCGAAGTTCCAACAGGCGCCGAGTCTTACCTCGAAGAGAACAAAACAAAAATCGCCGCGCTCGTCTGCCTCATCGTCCTCGGAAGTGCCGCCTACATTGTCTTCTCAAACCTTTCCAAGCAAAAGAGCCTCGCCGCCGCCAACGCCTTCACAAATGCTCAAACCGCTGAGCAATACCGACAGGTCGCCATCGATCACCAAGGCACCGTCGCAGGCGGCAATGCTCTCCTCATGCGAGCCGACCTCGAAAAAAAGGAAAACGATTCTCAGGCCGCGTTCAGCACTCTCACCGAGTTTGTCGCTTCATACCAGTCACACCCACGCTACGTCCAAGGCCTCTTTGCCCTTGCAGAACACGCCCAGGATTCCGACAACCTCACCGAAGCACGCAGCCAGTTCCAAGCCATCGTCGACAAGAACCCCGATTCCGAAATCGCACCCTTGGCCCTCATGCGCGTGGGAGATATCGCGCTTGCTGAGAAGAAATACGATGAAGCACGCGGAATTTATACGTCCATCCCGGGACGCTTTCCCGCCAACCCTTTTATCCCGAAAATCTCTCAAAAAATCGAGCTTCTGAATCTCGAGTCCCCTCCTCCAGATCTGCGAAAACCCGAGACCACCCCGGATTCACCCGCTCAGACGCCCCAGCCCGCCACCGCGACAACGCAGTCTGATGGCCCCGCCACAAGTCCTCCTCCCACTGCGAAGAAGTCCATTGCCCCCGCCGGCGATATGGCTCCGGCCTCCTCGACAAAGAAAAAGGAACAAACGCCCCCAGACACCGAAGCCGTAGAGCAAGAGCCTTCTTCAGAAGAGGACTCTTCTTCGCAAACACCTACAGACACAGACGACTCATCCGAAAACAGCTGATCGCACGCAACTGCCTGAATTCTGGTTTGCCCCTTCCTCATGGCCCGTCCATCATACGGCTATGAGCGAAAAATCCCCCCTCTCGCGTCGCGACGCAATCAAAACATCAGCCCTCACCGTCGGCGCTTTGGCTTGGGCAACGACACCAGCCCACACCCAATCTTCGACCTCCGCCTCAGCCCCCTTCCGATATTGCCTGAATACGTCAACCATACGCGGTCAGGAACTCTCCCTCGAAGAGGAAATCGATGTCACCGCAAAAGCCGGTTACTCCGGCATCGAACCCTGGCTCCGTAAGATTCACGAGCACAAAGAAAATGGCGGCAGTCTCAGCGATATCAAAAAACGCCTCGAAGATCTTGGCCTCACCGTGGAATCCGCCATCGGCTTCGCCAATTGGGTGGTCGATGACGATGAGAAACGCACCGCCGCCCTCGAAGAAGCAAAACGCGATATGGATGCCCTCGCCCAAATCGGTGCCCTCCGCATCGCCGCGCCGCCCGCCGGTGCCAATAAATCCCCGGGCCTGAACCTGGACGCCGCCGCCGAACGATACCGCCAACTGCTCGAACTGGGCGACGAAATAGGCGTCACCCCTCAAGTCGAAATCTGGGGTCCCAGCGCGAATCTTCATAAGATCGGAGAAGCCATGTATGTCGCCGGACAATCCGGCCACCCAAAAGCCTGTATCCTCACCGATGTCTATCACCTCTACAAGGGAGGCAACGACTTCGCTGCACTCAACCTCCTGAGCAAACACGCCCTCCAAGTCATGCACATGAACGATTACCCCGCAGACCCCCCACGAAACACAATCAAAGACAGCGACCGCGTCTATCCCGGCGATGGCATCGCCCCCATCCCCTCCATCCTCCAAACCATGCTCAATAACGGGGCGAGTCCCGTCCTTTCCCTTGAACTCTTCAATAAATCCTACTGGGAAAAACCCGCCCTCGAAACCGCCAAGACTGGCCTCGAAAAAATGAAAGCCGTCGTCGCCACAGCGCTCGCCTAAAAATAAAAAACGTCCCCTTCTCGATCGACGGGTAGCGCGCCTTCGGAAGGGGCGCCCAACGCTCCGCCTCAGACAATGAAACGGCTCATCACCCTCATCACCTTCTTCACACTCCTCCGCGCCCCCGCGTCTCCGCCTGAGACAACCCACTCCCACGATATCGTCATCTACGGCGGCACCTGCGCCGCCGTCACCGCCGCGGTCCAAGCCAAACGACTCGGAAAATCCGTGGTCATCGTCTCTCCCGACAAACACCTCGGTGGCCTCTCCTCCGGCGGCCTCGGCTGGACCGATACCGGAAACAAATCTGTCATCGGCGGACTTGCACGCGAATTCTACCACCGCGTCTACAAGCACTACCAGACCGACAACGCCTGGCCCTGGCAATCCCGCGAAGGATACGGCAATCGCGCCCAAGGCCACCGCGCCTCCAACAATGACAAACGCACCATGTGGGTCTTCGAACCGCACGTCGCCGAAAAGATCTTCGAAGACCTCGTCGCCGAATTCGACATCGAGGTCCACCGCGATGAATGGCTCAATCGCGAACATGGCGTCAGCCTGGACGACAACAATCGAATCACCACTATCACCACCCTCGACGGCAAAACATTCGCCGGAAAATACTTCCTCGACACCACTTACGAAGGAGACCTCCTCGCCGCAGCAGGCGTTGAATATCACGTCGGCCGGGAAGCAAATCACGTCTACAACGAAAACTGGAACGGAGTCCAAACCGGAGTACTCCACCACTTCCACCACTTCGACGTCCTCGATGAACGCGTCGATCCCTACCGCACGCCCGGCGACCCCGCAAGCGGCCTCCTCCCTCGCATCAGTCCCGATCCTCCCGGCGACTACGGCGAGGGCGACCACCGCGTTCAGGCATACTGCTTCCGCATGTGCCTCACCGATCATCCCGAAAATCGCATTCCCTTCACGAAACCGGACGGCTACGACCCCGATCAATACGAACTCCTCTTGCGCTGCTTCGATGCCGGCTGGGATAAGCGCCTCTTCAACAAATTCGACCCCCTTCCCAATCGAAAGACCGACACTAACAACCACGGCCCCTTCAGCACAGACAACATCGGCTTCAACTACGATTACCCGGAGGCCTCCTACGAGGAACGCCAAGCCATCATCGACGAACATGAAACCTACCAAAAAGGATGGCTCTACTTCCTCACGACCGACCCACGCGTGCCCCAGGATGTCCAGCAGGAAATCAACCGCTGGGGCCTCGCAAAAGACGAGTTCAAGGACACCGGCGGCTGGCCACATCAACTCTACATCCGCGAAGCCCGACGCATGATCGGCGACTACGTGATGACCGAAAATGAGCTCCTCAAAAGAAAAGACACCCCCGATCCCGTTGGCATGGGCTCATACACCATCGACTCTCACAACGTCCAACGCTACGTCACCCCAGATGGCTACGTCCAAAACGAAGGCGATATCGGCGTCAAAACCGATGGCCCCTATAAAATCGCCTACGGCGCCCTCACCCCGAAGAGAACCCAGTGCCAAAACCTCCTCGTCCCGGTATGCGTCTCATCCTCCCACATCGCCTTCGGCTCCATCCGCATGGAACCCGTCTTTATGATCCTCGGCGAATCCGCCGCGACCGCGGCTTCCCTCGCTATCGATGCCGGAGACATCCCCGTTCAAGACCTGCCATACAAAACGCTCCGCACCCAACTCCTCAGAGATGGCCAAATCCTCGAAACGCCCGAAGGAGCCATCGTAAATGGCGGCCTCGCGAAAAACACCCTCGATGGCGTTGTCTTCGATGACGAGGAAGCTGCCGAACGAACCGGCTTATGGAAGTCCAGCCGCTCGAACAAACCCTTCCTCGCCTCAGGATATCTCCACGATAACAACACGTCAAAGGGCCAGACTTCCATCACATTCAAAGTCCGCCTCGAAGAGCCCGGAGATTATAAAGTGCGTGTCCTCTACCCCAAAAACGCCAATCGCGCTTCCAATGCAAATCTTGAAATCTCTCACGATGGCCCCGACCGCCATGCCGTTACCCTCAACCAACGCAAAGAACCCTCATGGCTCGGTCCGTTCGCCCTCGAAGGAGATGCCATCTTCCAAATCCAAAACGACAACACCGATGGCTATGTCGTGATCGACGGCTTGCAACTCGTCAAACAAAACTGAGCCGGCCGCTTCGCTCGAGTAGCCTTTTACTCTCCCACGCAATACAACGCCTCGTTGGACCGCAAATAGATCCTCCCGTCACTCACCGCCACGCTCCCATTAAAATCACTCTCATCCCCGGCGAAAACATTCTGTGCCAGTTGCTTCAGCTCGGGCGTCGCCTCAAACACAAAGGTCCCGCTCACCCTCGTCGTCCCGTAGAGCTTGCCGTCCGCCAAAACCATCGAGGCATAAACGGAACGCGACTTCGGCCCACCCGCCAAGTCCCCGTCAATCATGACACTGTTGACAACCTCACCCGTCGCCGCATCCGCGCAAGTCACTTTCCCCCGCTCGTTGATCCAATAAAGATGGCCCTCGTGCCATACCGGCGAAGGAATATAACTGCTCTCCGGACTCTTCCAAATCACACGCGAATCAGAAACATCCCCATCTCCGCCGGCCCGAATCGCCATACTCCCCTTCGTGCGATATCCCCCATACACATACACCACCCCCTTGTCGTCCGAAACGATGCTCGGAGACAAATTCCCGTTCATCGGGATGGAAGCATACCACTTCAACTTGGCCGTCTCCGGATCAAATGCCCACACTTCCTCCGGGACACCCATCACAATCTCCTCCTCACCATCCGGCAAAGTCACCACCGCCGGCGTCCCAAAGGCCAAATCAAACATCCCCGCCTCTTTCTCATGCACTTCCTCACCCGTCTCCCGATTCAACCATTTCATCGAACGATCCTCGGAACTCGCCGTCACAATGACGTAATCTCCCCACAATATGGGACTCGAACCCGAACCCCAACGCTTCGAATTCGACTCCTCGCCCAAGGAAGCCGCCCAAAGGGTCTCGCCACTCTCAAAGTCAAACGCATAAGCCCCACTCTTCCCAAAGACCACATAAACCCGCTGCCCATCCGTGACCGGAGTGGCACTCGCATACCCATGCTCGGTTAAATAACCACGATACTCGTCCTCCTCCCCCGTCGCCGCCACCGTCTCCTCCCAAAGTCTCTCACCCGTCGCCGCATCAAAACATAAGACATGCCGCTTTAAGGTGCCCGGATCACCCGCTTCCACGCTCGGACCGCCCCGCCGCGTCCCGCTCCCCTCAACTGTCCCATACCCCGAGTAACAAGTCACAAAAACCTTCCCGCCATAAACGATCGGACTCGAGCTACCCCATCCCGGCAAGTCCACTTTCCAGATCAAATGCTCCGATTCACTCCAAGTCGCAGGCACACTCGCCTCGTCTCGCGATATCCCATCCCCCTCCGGCCCGCGGAACCCCGGCCAATCCGCCAACGCCAATCCATACAGACTCAACCAAAGACAAACGAAATAAGCTCTCATCCCGGATTCAACCAATCCATCCCCACCAAAGTTGCTCTCAAGTCTGCCTCCCCCTCCGACCCCGCCGCCATTAACTTGTAAACCACCCAACACATCGCCATCCTCGCCCAGACATGCCCTCCACTTCACCCAAGGTTCTCATCGTCGGCGGCGGTGCCGCCGGATTCTTTGGTGCCATCACCTGCGCCGAAGCCATGGGCAATCAAGCGCAGATCCGTATCCTTGAAAAAGCCGCGCAGGTCCTGCACAAAGTGAGAATTTCCGGCGGCGGCCGCTGCAATGTCACTCACGCCTGCTTCGAACCCCGACCCCTCGCAACACACTATCCCCGCGGCGAACGCACCCTCATCGGCCCCTTCCACCGCTGGCAGCCCGAGGATACGGTCGCTTGGTTCGAGAATCGTGGCGTCCCTCTTAAAGTCGAAGCTGACGGTCGCGTTTTTCCCACCTCAGATGATTCCCAAACCATACTCCGCTGCCTCCAAGACGCCGCCACAGCAGCCGGCGTCATAGTCTCCAGAAAAACCGAGGTCGCCCGAATCGATACCCCTTCTGACAATCACTTCGAAGTCCATACCAGCGCAGGTGAACGCATCGCCGCAGACGCCGTCCTCATCGCCACCGGCGGTATCCGAAGTGCCGCCGCCCGCCATCCCGTTCAATCGGTCGGTCACGATCTCACGCCCGCCACTCCCTCACTCTTCACTTTCCACATCGAAGACGCTCGCCTCACCGATCTCCAGGGCCTCTCCGTCAATCCCGTTTCCATCCACGAACCCGCCTCTCGCCTGTCCGCTTCCGGCCCGCTCCTCGTGACCCACTGGGGACTCAGCGGTCCCGCTGTTCTCAAACTTTCCGCCCTCGGCGCCCGCACCTTCGCCGAAAAAGACTATAGTTTTTCTATCGATATCAATTGGCTCCCCGACCAAAAAGAAGAAACCATCCGCGACGCCCTCGGCACCCAACGCGAACACGCCCGTAAACGCACCGTTCACTCTTGGTCTCCCTTCAATACCATTCCTCGCCGACTCTGGTCGCGCCTCGTCGATAATATCGGCGTTCCCGATAAAACCATTTGGTCTCACCTCGCCCGCCCTCACCTCAACCAACTCGTCTCAAGTCTCACTCGCTCCACTTTCCATGTGTCCGGCAAGAGCCTCAACAAAGACGAGTTCGTCACCTGCGGCGGCGTCCACCTTAAGGATGTCAGCTTCAAAACCCTCGAATCAAAACACGTCCCCGGTCTCTACTTCGCCGGCGAGGTCCTCGATGTCGACGGCCTCACCGGCGGGTTCAATTTCCAGTCCGCCTGGACCACCGCATATATTGCTGGCCAATCGATCGCCGCTCGCTTCCAGTAATGGTGCTACGCCGAAAGAGTGGCCGCGTTCCCCACGATTAGTAATGACACCCACCAACCCCCGCATGAAATTCCTGCACCCGTTCCCTTTATTGCTCTTCTCCTGTCTCCTCTGCGTCTCTCCCGTTCCCTCCCATGCGGCCGCCAAACCCCCGCCGTGGATCGTCTACAACGGCTACGATATGCCCGGCTACGGCCGAAAAATTGTCCTCATCGCCGGAGATCAGGAGCTCCGCTCAGAAGAGTCTCTCCCTCAGCTCGCAAAAATCCTCGCTCAACACCAAGGATTCCACTGCACGGTCCTCTTCCCTCAGAACCCGGCCCAACCCGGACTGGTGAACCCCGCTTACGGCAACATTCCGGGGCTCAGAGCACTCAAGACAGCCGACCTCCTCATCATCGGCTCACCGCTCGACCAATTGCCGAAGGCTCAGCAAAAACAAGTCCAATCCTACCTGACTTCCGGTCGGCCCGTCGTCGGACTCCTTTCCGCCAGCTTCAAAGACCTCTTCGAAAAGGCAAATCCCCAAGACACTTATCAACTCCCGAACGGCCAAAAAGGCCGCCTCGCCACCCTCAGCCCCGGTTCCCAAATCGACCTCTCCAATCAAGAAACACGCACTAACCTCATCAATAACATCCGCTGGACACTCGGCATCGACCCACTAGACGAAGATGCCATCATCGATGTCGTCGAAGACTTCACGGCCCCTTCCGAAGAACCCCGCACCAGTTCCGATCCTAAAGAAAAAAACCTCCCTATCGATAGTCTCTCCTACGATGTCACCGTCGATGATCCCTATCTCGAAACACCTCCCGAGGTTCCTTTCCTCGACGTGACAAAAAACCGCAAAGGCTATGACTTCGCCGATCACCCCCGCAATCGCTTCCGCCTGTATGACTACTACCAACGCCAAGCCGATTGGTTCCTCAACCGCCCCGAACGCCCCGATCTCCTGCCCGCTTACCCGGGAATCGACGGCGGTGCCTTCGGACACTGGGGACGCTACCCTAAAAACTCCTTCACACACCGCTCCTGGAATCTCATGGACCATGATGCCGTGTTCTCCGGGATCCTCCGCCTCGCGCAAGATCGACGCTCAAAAGAAACCACCCCACGCGCAATCGCATTCAAACTCGGCGACGACGAAGCGCTCTCCGCTTCTTTCGACACTCAAACCCTCCGCTTCGCCCACCTCTGGGAAGATGGCTTCATCGGATTCTTCCCCAATCGATACGGCATCGGCGGTGGAATGTATACCGATGGGGCGCTCCTCCTCCAATCACCAAACGTGGCTGGCTGGAGTAAAAGCCCTTCCTTCCCCAAGTCTCTCCCGAAAGACGGCACCGAATATCACGGCCATTATCGGTCCGGGAATCGCGCCGTGCTGAAATACACCGTCGACGGAGTCACGGTTCTCGATTCTCCTTGGGCCATCGAAACGCCCGCCGGCCCCGCCTTTACGCGAACTCTGAATTTTCTCTCAGAATCGCCGTCGCCCCGCTCCGTCCTCCTCTTCAGCGCCACCCCCGGTATGACGACCGCCACCCCAGAAGGAATCATCGTCACTGCCGATGACAAAGCCACGGTTGTCGTTGCCGACCAACGTCTCATCGACTTCTCCGCCCACGGCGAGCTCTCCGTCCGTCTGGACAAAATCAAAACGGACGACCGCCTCTCGATCAAAATCTGGCACGGCCCGGCCAAAAATGCCCGAGCCGCACTCAAAGCGCTCGCAAAGCAATCACCTCCCTCAAATCTCGAGGAGTTCACGAATGGTGGACCCGCCAAATGGGAGTGGACTTTTTCCGCCCCGGGCAAACTCGGAAAATCACGTGGCCCCTTTGCCATCGATCGTATCCCCGTCCCCGATCCCCACAACCCCTACGGATCCCTGATGCTCATCGGCGGACACGATTTCTTTTCAAACGGCGACGCCGCAGTCTGCACAATGATGGGCGATGTCTGGCGCGTCACCGGGCTTGACGACACCCTCGAAAATGTCACCTGGAAACGCATCGCCACCGGACTCAACCAAGCCCTCGGTCTCACCATCGTCGACGATGTCATCTATGTCCTCGGTCGCGATCGCATCAATCGCCTCCACGACCTCAATGGAAACGGCGAAATCGATTTCTACGAAAACTTTTCCGATGCCTTCGAAACGTCCGGCGGCGGCCACGATTTCTTCACCGGACTCCAACGCACCGGCGATGGTCATTGGGTTTTTTCCGCCGCCGGACGGGTCGTGAAAATATCTCCCGACGGCAAAACAAGCACGGATATCGCAAGCGGACTCCGCAATTCAAATGGAATCGCCGCCAACAAAGACAACATCATTCTCACCAGTACCAATGAAGGGGACTGGGCCCCCACAAATATGGTCATGGAGGTCCGCGAAGGCGATTTCTATGGACGCCGCGCAAAGGATAATCAAACCATTGACCCGCCCCTCGCCTTCATTCCACGTGGCATCGATAACTCCACCGGAGGCCAACTCTTCGTCGACCACCCCGCGTGGGCCGCCCTCGACAATCAAGTCCTCTCGTTCTCCTTCGGGGCCGGAACCTGGTATCTCATCCTGCGCTCAGAAACCCATGACCGCCCCCAAGGCGCCATCGTGCCACTCCCCGGTGATTTCGCTTCCGGTGCCCATCGCGCCCGCTTCAACAACGCCGACGGACACCTCTACGTTACCGGCGCGGAAGGCTGGGGAAATTACGCCCTCACCCAAGGCAGCTTTGACCGCATCCGCCTGACCCAAAAACCGCTCCACCTTCCCACCGCATGGAAAGCCCATACCAATGGCATCTCCGTCACATTCTCCGATCCCGTCGATCCCGCTTCATTGGCCGCCGACAACGCTCTCGCGCAACAGTGGAATTACGAATACTCCCAGGGATACGGCTCCGCAGAATACTCGGTCAAAAAACCCAACGACTCGGGGCACGACGTCGTCCCCGTCACATCCACTCACCTGCTTCCTGATGGTAAAACCGTCTTCTTCGAAATGCCCGAGATACAACCCGTCATGCAAATGCACCTCCACGCCGCGCTCCACGATCACGATGGAACTCCCTTCAACCTCAATCTCTTCCCAACCCTCCTCCACCTCGACGAACCATTCACCGATTTCGACGGATACACCCCGCACAAAAAAGACAAAATCCGCGATCTCACTCTCCGCGTGCGCTATCCCGTCCCCGAACAACCCGAGGACAAAGAAAAAATCGGCCCTCCTGGACGCCCCATCACCATAGTCGGGGTCGCCGGCCTACGCTTCGATACCACGGATTTCAAAGTCGCTCCCGGGGAACGGATCTCCCTCACTTTTGACAACCAGGACACCATCCCACACAATCTCGTCATCATTAAGCCAGGCACCACCCAAACCGTTGGGGAATTGTCTAACCAATTGATGACCGACCCCACCGCATACGAAAAACACTACATCCCCGATTCCTCAGATGTCCTCCACCACACCCGCATCATTGAACACAGCAAAAAACACACGATCCACTTCAACGCCCCGGAAATACCCGGCCAATACCCCTACATTTGCACCTTCCCCGGCCACTGGATGATCATGAAAGGCGTCATGATCGTGGAGTAAGCCAACTTCGTGCTTGATCTCACCCGCGAAAATCCGGAAAACCTTAAGGGTCAGGGGCAGCCTGCCCACCGACCGATCCATCCACAGTCACATGCATCTCAAAACAATCATCACCCTCGTCGCGGTCCTCTTGCTACCCTTTGCCCTCGTCAATTGCGCGTCTACCAATAGCAACGAGGACCCCGCCGCCGATGTCGATGACATCATGGTCGATGTCAGCGACGCCCTTCCTGGCCTCGGACCCGGACCCATGGTCAACGATCGAGGCGTGGAAGCTGACGAAAGATTCTATTAGGACCGGTCGCATCCTCGTCGCCGGCACCCACAGCCGCCCGACATCACCAGGGGCGGTGTTCAATCCTCATCCTCCCCCTTTGCAGGAATCGCTACGGGCGGTAGCGAGTCCTTGAACGTCACGCCGTATATGTCCCACACGGTGACAAATAACCCGGCGATGATCGGCCCAATGATAAATCCCGCCGCCCCAAACATGAAAATACCGCCCAGAGTGCTGAGCAAAATCAGCAAGTCGGGCATCTTCGCATCCTGACCGACAAGCTTTGGCCGCAGCACGTTGTCGATCGTCCCCACCACCCCTGCAAACCACGCCCCCAAAAGAATCGCGGTTAGCGTCTCACCCTTGATGAAGAGATAAATCACCGCAGGCACCCACACAATCACCGTCCCTACCCCGGGAATGATCGATAGCACCACCATGATCGTCCCCCAAAACGCCACCCCCTGAATCCCCGCCACCCAAAATCCAAGCGCCCCCAGTGCGCCCTGAATCAAAGCAATAATCATTGTCCCTTTGATCGTCGCACGCGTGATCGAAGCAAACCGTTCCAACATCAGTTCCTCATCCTCAGACGGCAGCGGTGAAAAATACAGGATCTTGTTCAAAACGCCCCTCCCACTCATGAGGAAAAAAAACATCGCATACAGCATCACGAATAGATTCAGAAAAAACGCCGCCGTCCCCGCCGTCATCTTCGAAACGCTCCCCGCTAGGTAAGTCCCCGCCGATTGCGCAACCTTCCCCAACCCCTGGAAAAGCTCCGTCCGCGTTGGCATCATTCCGTCCAGCATCGGAAGCTTTTCCGTTACCCAATTCTCCACCTGAATCATGTGACTCTCATCCGTCCATTCCTTCAGCAACGGATAAGCCGTCTGAGAAAATTGGATCGCCTGCTTCGCCACAATACCCAAAAATGCTGACAAAGGACCCATCACCAGAACCAACACCAAAACAATCGTCACCCCCGATGCCAGCGCCTTCCTCCCCCGAAACAGTCGCGCCAACCGCACGTAAACCGGTCGCACCATCCCCGACAAGATCGCCGCCAACAGCAAGGGCTGCAAAAACGACCAAATCATCGCGACAAAAACCAATGAAATCGCCACCACCAATAGGATGACAAAGCCTTTCCCAAACCGGTCCCGATGCTCTTCTTGTGAATCTCCCATGGCTTTGATCTGCGCCATCCCGACGCTCTCGAAACCCTAGCCTTCCCGGTCCGGGAACGAACGTCAAGCGTATGCGGACACGCTGTCGTGGGCAAACCCAGGCGCCGAGTATCCTTCTAAAATACTAGTTTGCCCGAACGTCAAACCGGCGGACGCCTCGTATCCGAAACTCGTTACAACTTTGGGCGAGTGGGAATCAGACGAAACGAAACGCTTGCAGTCTGATCCCCGTGAATGCGAGGTGTGAAGAATCGAAATTCGTAATCCTCCAAGAGCAGCGACTTCTCAAGCAAATTCTTCAGGGACATTGCCTCCGCGTAACCCGGAGCAACCCCATGAAATATGTATATGCCGTCACCCGCTGCCTGGGCGGTCGAGTCGACTGACGAGGGCCAATCGATTTTGACTCCCATGCTGTCGCACATCTCTCCAACTACCCACGAAACACTTTTCGTCTGATCTTCTTCGGCGATTGCTAAACCGATCATCGTCGAGATGAAGGCAAATGAGAATAAGGTAGTATTCTTCAATGACATGTAGACATACCGAAAAGCGGCATAGAATACTCTCTGGCCGCGGCCCATAGATGTTCGTAACCTTCCGTGCCCACATGTTCAATCTGGAGCGAGAGAATTTTGGCTTCAAGTGGACGCAATAGCAAAGGAACCGAACGAAATAGTCTGCTCAAAGGGCACTAAAGCCGTTCTTCGTCCGTCAGCTCCAACGTCGTAATTTTCCACTGCTCATTGATCGGTTCCACCCGCACCCGACCCTCATAGCGGTTCCGACGCTCGTGTATGTGCCCCCAATGACCCACCGAACCGGTCACCGTCCAGACACAATCCGCGTCAAACGCCGGTCCACCGTCCACCGGTTCCCCCACCACGGTCTCCACTTCCACTGCATTCACCTTCGCCCGCGCCCCTCCCTGCCCCTGCAGTTCCAAGGCCCGCTGAATGTCCAAATAGACGTCCGTCAGCAATTCCCCGCTCACACTCCGCTCCAATGTGTCGTAAATCACGTCTTCACTCCGATAGTCAAAGGCCCGATAGGTGTTCCGCAATAACCCACTGACAATCTCGGTCTCCACTTCTTCCGTCACCCGCACCTCGGAGCGAATCGGATTCGGCACCGAGATCCGGGCAAAATTCCACAAGCTGAAGATCCCAATGAAGGCAAAAATCGCCGTCAACTTCGTGAGCAGACTCACCCCCATCCCCTGCACCCATACGGCACGAGCCACAATCACAAACAAAAATAAACACCACAAACTCGCCACCGGAATCGCAACCCGGCCACCCGCCGGCGGAGGTGGCACTTCCGCAAAAGTCGGCAGCTTCGGATTCTTCAAGTGATTCGTCCATTCCAATTCCGGCTGAGGAGGAATCAAACGCGAAGGCATCCCCCCCGCCTCGTCCGTCGCCACGGCCTCCACCATCTCCACACGGTCACTGAATAATTCCCACTCCATCGTGACCTCCTGCGGCAATCCGTCGATCGAAGCCACAAAAATCGCCCCAATCGTCGCCGATACAGTCGGTAAATCACCCTGCCCCTCCACCACGGTCGTCCCTTTCAAACTCCGCTCGACGAAATGCACCCGATCCAATTCCATCGCGACCGGTTCCCCATCGATCACTACCGGGCAATGCGCACCCAAAAAAGCGCCCACCGCCTCCAATATCGCCGCCTGATCCTCAGCCGGAATAACCTCGCCGCCACCAATGCCTAAATCCACCCACGCCTCCAAATCAACCGGCCGCACCACTATCTCCTTCCGCACTTCATAATGATCAATATACAGAAAAGCCTGTATCGGCGCACTGAAAGTCCGTTGCAGATTCGGATTTCGAAATTTCGAATACCAAGGATCCTGCCAATCCAAAAATAAAATCGCGCGACCCGCCAAATAACGAAAATCATTCACCGGCAGTCCCTCATGGTAAGCCACGAATCCGATACTCGGCGCTCCGGTCGGTCCTCCCCCCTCACCTCCCGGACCGGAAATCTGCAACGTTTCCGGCTTCTCACTGCCAAACAAATATTCAAGCTCCACAAAAACTACCGCCTCCGCTTCCTCGCCTGCCGCAATCGGAAGCGGTTCGCCGGTGATTTCGTCGCGCACAGTCCGATCGCGCCCCTCCACTTTTACCACCCGCCCTGGCAAAGCCTCCGCCTCCACCTGGCCGATCAACAAACCCCCAATCGCAAAGTCCTCTCCAAAAAAACGCTCCAAACGCGTCGCCGCTGTCCCCTCCTGCTCAATCCCCAATCCCGTCGCCAAATCCGCAGGCAACACATTCCGGAATGCAGGCAAATCAGCTTCCCCAATCTCCAACTCCACACGGACTCCCGCCTCATCAATGAATATTTCCGCGATCGTCGACGCTTTCATCGCCTGCGTCTGCACCAGCGCTTCCCCCTCCACCATCGCCGCACTCAACGCCAATACAACGCCGGCGCATAGAATTCCCCTTAATCCAAATATTCGCTCAACCATCTGCACCGCTCCCTTAAAACGCGACGGAATAGTTCAATATCACCCGAAAATCCGTCCGGTCCAAACCTCCCTGCCTCTCCTTCCGGTCGTTCTTCGCCCAACGCACCCGAAACCAAATGTCCTGATACCAATCGTCCGTCGGCTGATAATCAACGGTGATGTTGAACTCCCTCTGGTCCGGACTCGCATCCGCTCCAGAGTCCGGCGTGTCCCCCGCCAACCAACTCGTATTAAAACTCAAACCCTGCAACCCAAGATGCGAAAAATCATACTGGAGCGCCAAGCGTATCGACTTCTCCCCGGCTCGATCAAAATCCGAAATCATCACCGCATTGTAGCTCGGCGATCCTCCCCAGGGATTCCGCACCGCACTCCCCCGCGCCGTCCACACAAATGAACCCGAACCGATCAAGGCACCATACTCCGCCGATAACCGCGCCCCCGCCTGCTGCACGTTGATCGCCCCCAGGATTTCTTCCCCCACACTCCGCTGATCCGTAAACTGAGTCGATATCCGAAAACTAAATTCGTCGCCTATCGGAAAAAACCGCTCCGCCTCACCGTAAAATGTATTATACATGTCCCACCCGTATTGATTCATAACCCCAATGTAGGTGTCATCCGTGAAGTTGTATCGAAGGCCCGCCGCGGTAACGCCCTTCTTCGTATCCTCAGCACCGGCAAAATCCGAAAGATACTCAAACGAGCTCTGATCCCGAAAGCGAATCCTCGTGACATGCCCCGCACCAAGCTGAAAATTTCCCAAGTCCGTCGATCCCAGGGTGATCGCCTCAAAGGTACTCGGGGTCATGCGAGAGTCGTTTGCGTTGATATAAGGAGCATCAACACGCTGACGTCCCACCGTCCCAAAAGTTCTGCTGGTTTGTAAATTGAGATAGACCTGCCCCAAGACGGTGTAACCCCCTTGCCCCGGCCGCAGTAAGCCCGTCCCGTCCCTGCCCGCCGGACCATACAATTTCGTCGAGTTGTATCCCGCCAAACCCACTTGCGCAAAGTCCCACAACCAACCGCTCTCCACACGAATCGCGCCCCCAATCGTGAACGCTTCCGACTTCGTCCCATCCCCGTTGTCCCGCAAGCGATAATAGGATCGCGGGGCAATCGTAAACCTCGCCTCGTCAAAAAATGGAATACCCGTATCCGGAATCAATTCTCGCAATTGCGGCAGCATCCGACTCGGCTCCAATAAAAAAGATATCTCACGCTCCCTCTCGGAAATACCGATGTTCTGCGTCGCGTCTCGCGCATCTCTCAGCGAAGCCGCAGGCGGCGCTTCCACCGCAATATACTCCGGCTCGGCCCCAGACGCTCTGCCACCCACCCACGCCCCCACGAAAATGGCAATGGCCCATCCAAACCTTGAAAGTCTCACACCGAAAAACACTCCCATCCAGATCCCTCCGCCCCGAAATTGTCGCGATCCCCTCCCGCTTGTAAAGCCTATCCCCTTGCCCCCTACAACCCACCCGATTTCTTGATCGCGCGCCACAACTTCCACACCTGCCACAACGAAAAAAGCACCCCTGCCAAACCAGGCAACGATATCCCAAATAACACCGGCGGAATCTTCGCATGCCACAATAACGTCGATCCCAAAAACAAGGCCGCCGTCACAATCCCAAAGGCCAGTCGATTGATCACCGTGTCCAAATGCCGATGCTCCAAATGAACATCCAGCGTCCCACGACGCACCCGCCGGATGATATCCGCCAGGTCCCTCGGTAACGATTGAAATAAACTATCCCAATCACGCACCGACTTCTGCACCCGACGAAACAGATTCTCCGGAGACAATCGCCGCTCCGTCATCTTCTTGTAATAGGGCTGCAACAGACTCGCCAAGTTAAAGTCCGGATCAAGAATCCGCCCCGTCCCATCCAACATCACGATCACCTTGATCAAAAGCGAGATTCCCGGTTTCTGCACGACCCGATGCCGGCGCACCATGTCCGTAAAACCTCCCAAAGCCCGCGTGATATCCATGTCCTTCAAAGAACCCGTCAGGTTGACCGCCACAAATTGCTCCAGGTCACTTTGCAGTAAATCACGATCAATATCCGGCGGCGCCACTCCTAACTTCAAACTGCAGTCCGTCAGTAAATCGCCGTCCTTCAAAAGAAACGCATGAATCAACTCTTCAAAACTCTCTCGCGTGCTGTCGTCAAGATGCCCCACCATTCCAAAGTCCAGCAAGCCCACCACGTTGCCCGGCATCGCAAGAATATTGCCCGGATGCGGGTCTGCATGATAAATCCGATCACGAAATATCATTTCTAGATACAACGTCACCCCTCTCGAGGCTAACTCCTTCTCATCCAATCCCTCCGCCTCAAGAAGTGCCGTCTTCGCAATTGGAACACCCTCCAGCAGTTCCATCGTCAAAACTCGCTTGGCCGAATACTTCGGATAAGGTTTCGGAATGTGAACCGTCGCATCCCGTTCGAAATTGCTGCGAAACTTCAGCAGGTTCTGCTCCTCACGGCCAAAATCCAGTTCCGCCATCAAGTTCCGTCGGAAATCGCCCAGCGTCACCGTCGGCTGATAAAGAGCCAGTTCCTTACTGTGCTGCTCCGCCAATTCCGCCAAGGCAACCAGGATCTCCAAGTCATTTACGACGGTATCCTCAATCCCTTCATGCTGCACCTTCACCACCACCGCTTGCCCATCATGCAACTCGGCCCGATGAGCCTGCGCAATCGACGCCGATCCCATCGGCTCTTCTTCAAATCGCGCAAATAATTCGTCCACCGACTCCCCCAATTCACTCTCAATCGTTGCCCGCACCGTCTCCCAGGAATCAGGAGGCGTGTTTGCCTGCAACTGCGTCAATTCGGAAGCCAATTCAGGTCCTATCAAGTCCGCCCGAGTACTCAACATCTGCCCCAGCTTGATAAACGTCGTCCCTAGCTCCGTCACCGCCATCCGCACTCGCTCCGCCCGAGTGAACTTCGATAATTCCTCGCCCTCGGCACTCTTTAGCTGCCGGCTGATGAAATCAGGATCGCGCTCATGCAAAAAGTCCGCCAACCCATACTTCGCCAGTACACGAACAATCTGCTCAAAGCGCTTCGCGTTGCGCTTGAACTGCGGCAGTGCCAGTAGATTCATCCCCTCAAACGAAACCCCGTCGCTCCACCCTTAATCCCCCTTCTCCATAAGCGTGCGTAGTCGCTCATACCCTTCCTTCAACTCCCGCATCGCCACATCCTTTGCCGCACCCGCCACGTTCTTCGCCTGCTCACCCACCGTCTCCGCCCCCTCCTTCATCGCACCCGTCAAAGGCTCCCCTCGCTCGCCTATTTCCTCCCACTTGGCCTCCAGTTTTTCCCACTCATCCTTTGCATCCGCCTGCGCTAAATGCACCTTCAGCTGCAACTCGTCACGCTGACGCTTGATAAAACTAAATACCTCATCCAATGGATCTTCTTCGCCTTGTTTGGTCATTGTATTGGTCCTTTCTCGTCTTTTGACACCGTCTTTCTCTTAAAGCCGTCCCACCGGCACATAAACCAGTCGCCCGTTGTGATAGGCCGGTTGAAACAAAACACCATCCTGAAGATAATACCGCTGCCCGTCGATCTGCAAAGTCTTTGCGTCCCGCCTCATGATCGTCAAATACCCCCGCCTTAACGTCGCCTTCGGCGCACCGTATCGTGCCGTAATCCGGCTCGCCTCCGCTACCGGCGGTGCCGTCGGCGGCACCAAGCCAAACAAAACAACCACACCTACCAAAATTCCAACCATGCTCTTTCTCATTGCTCTATCCGATCGACGTTTGACATAAACTCCTTATTCCTCCAAAAGCTCCCGCGCCTTGCGCATCACATCATCCGCGTCATCCCCTTGTCGCAGCATCGGAATCTCGTGCGAACCCTCCGGCGGAACAAACGTAAAATGACCCTCCGGAAAACCATCTCCAAAATCAAACCCCTGAAAATCCGTTCGCCACTGCGGCCGCCCCTCAAGCTCCTTCGCGACGACCGTATACCGTCGCGGCAAACGATCGTCCACTCCCACCCAGATGTCCCAGTCCACTTCTTCTCCCACCGCCGATACACGATCGCAGCGCACCCCCCCCATCCATTCCTCGCCCCGATAGGTCACGCTCGTCATATACCGGGTCAGATTCTCATACGGATCCAACACCACAAAGTCCGCTAAGGGCGGCATAAACCCATACCGCCGCTCAATCACATCCAAAGCCCCACTCGTCGATCCACGTGCCACCCTCTCGGACGCATAAAGATTCTCCCCGTGATGATAAAGCGTCAGCGTTGAACCATCAAAAAACGCACTCTGCACGTTCAACGGATCCGATACCTTGCCGCGAAAACGATTCGGAGCACTCACCATGACCTCCATCCGCGAGGTCGTCGGCACACTCAAAAAATCCGCTAACTCACGATCCGTCACCCGACTCGCTCGAAAGGTCATCGCCTCACGCCCGCCAATCGTCTGCGACATTCCTTGCAAAACAGTCTGCGCTTTCGCATCCACCTCCATCGGTCCTCGCGGCGTAATCACCTCACAAGCTCCCAAGCAAAAGAAAATCAGGACCATTCCCGCATGCCTCTTGCCGTCACTCCAAAACCAATGGCCCCGCCGATTGCTCACTCCCATACCCTAACTTAGAAAACCCCGCGCCTCCGGTCAAACCCTTCACACTTATTCATTGAGACTTCTCTATACCCCACCCTGTGCTAGCATCTTACCATTCGAATGACCACCGCTCTCCCGAACACCCCCGATCAAGACTCCCAAAACAACCAGGTCCTCCTCGTTGACGATAACCCCACCAACCTCCAAGTCCTCTACCAGGCCCTCGAAGAACAAGGATACGAGCTCCTCATCGCCATGTCCGGTGCGGAAGCCCTCGAAACCGCTGCCGAAGCCCAACCCGCTCTCATCCTCCTCGATATCAATATGCCTGGGATGGATGGCTTCGAAACGTGCGCCAAACTCAAAGCCAACCCTCAAACCAAAGAAATCGTGGTCATCTTCCTTTCCGCCCGCGATTCCGTCCAAGATAAGGTTCAAGGTCTCAAACTTGGAGCCGTCGATTACGTCAGCAAACCCTTCCAGTTCGAAGAGGTCGTCGCTCGTGTCAATACCCAACTCGAACTCCGACGTGCCAAAGAGGAAATCCAGCGCATGCACGAACAAGCCGACGCTCTTCTCCTCAATATCCTTCCCCCCTCCATCGCCAACCGCCTGAAAGAAAGCGAGCGCAATATTGTCGACGCCATTCCGGAAGCAAGCATTCTCTTCTGCGACCTCGTCGGCTTCACTCCCCTCTCCGCCGAACTGCGCCCCGGAGACCTCGTCACACTCCTCAACGACATGTTCTCCATGATGGATCGCCTCGCCGCCAAATATCATCTGGAAAAAATCAAAACCATCGGCGATGCCTACATGCTCGCCGGAGGCGTCCCCGACCCTCTTCCCGATCACGCCGTGGCCGTCGCCACATTCGCCCTCGATCTCATCGACGAAATCCCCACCCTAAACAAACCCGGTCAGCCCGAGGTCGGCCTCCGCATCGGCATTCATAGCGGCCCCGTCGTCGCGGGCGTCATCGGAGAAAAAAAATTCGCCTATGACCTCTGGGGCGACACCGTCAATATTGCCAGCCGCATGGAATCCAACGGTGAAAAAAATCGCGTCCACATTTCCACCGATACCAAATCCCTTCTCGATGATCATTTCGAGTTCGAACCCCGGGGACAAGTCGAAATCAAGGGAAAAGGCCAAATGGAAACCTACTTCCTCCTCCGCAAAACTCCCTGACCTAGGACCCCTGACCCCTGATTCCTGACATGCGTCTCTCCATCCGCGGCAAAATGATCCTCTTCATTGGCCTCCCCACCGTGGCCATCTACACCGCCGCACTCTTCTGGGTCATCAGCTTCGCCAAGCATCAAGTAAAGGCCACCGGCGAACGCCAAATGCAACACCTCGCCAAAACCGCCGCCGCCCGCTTCGACGAATACATCTCAAAACCCGCCCGCATCGCCGATACCACCGCCCGCTTCATCTCGCGCGTTCCCAATCTCGATGAAGAACAAATCTACGGCATTCTTTCGTCAAACGTCAGTATGAACGAACGAATCTACGGCGCCGCCATGGCGTTCGAACCCGGCTCCTACTACGACATCAAGGGCCTCTTCAGCCCCTACGTCTACCGGAATAAAAATGGTGAGGGTCTCATCGAAATGAATATCGATGAAGAGGCTTATGACTGGTATGGCGACGAAACCACCGAATGGTGGCACCGCGCTAAAAACGAAAACAAGGGTATCTGGACCGCGCCCTACTTTGACGAAGGCGCCGGTAATATTATCATGACCACCTACTCGGCACCCTTCAATCGCTACGGCTCGTTCGGAGGAGTCACGACGGTCGATATCGATCTGGAAACGCTCCAGCAGGAAATCGGCGATACCATCGCAGAAGGCCACGTCTTCTTCATCGTCGCTCCCAATGGACAATTCGTCTACTCACCCTACGAAGACGAAACCATGCACAAAACGATCGACGATGCCCTCAACGTCGAAGGCACCCCCCACCTCCGCGATCAAGCCTACGAGATGCTCCGTGGCTCCACCGGAGTGATCGTCCTAGACGATTTTATGGGGCTCGAGGAGGTTTTCGTCGCCCATGCGCCAATCCCATCAACCGGCTGGACGTTCTTCATTACCGAAGACTCCCCAGAGATTATGGCAGGATTCCACGAACGAAAGACCTTCTTCGTCACCGCCTTCGCCGTGGCCCTGCTCCTCACCGTTGCCGCCATCTATCTCAGCTCCGGCCGCGTTGCCCGCCCCATCACCAACCTCCGGGGTAAAGTGCTCAAAATCGCCGACGGAGCCACCGATGTCCGCGTCGATGACTTGCACACCGGCGACGAAATAGAAGAGCTCGCCGGTGCCTTCTCGACCATGCAACGGAAAGTCTCCGACCGCGAAGACAAACTCAAACATGCCCGCGAAACCACGCTCACCGATCTCCTCGAGTCCGCACCGGACGCCATGATCATCTCAGACTCCAAGGGCATCATCCGCCGCTTCAATCAACAGGTCTCCGAACTCTTCGGCTACAGCCGCGAAGAACTCGCCGGCATGGAAATCGACACCCTCATGCCCGAGGAATATCACGACGATCGAGACAACCAATTCGAAGAGTTCTTCGCCCAAACCGAATCCCAAAAGTCCGAGCGAGATCTCGAACTCGTCGGTCGTCGCAAAAATGGCGACGAGTTCCCGATGGAAGTCGGACTCAGCCCCTTCCATGAAGCCGGCACCACCATGGCCGTCACCGTCATCCGTGATATCACTGAACGCAAAAATTCCGAAGCCAGCCTCCGAAAACTCAACCAAGCAATCGAACAGGGCACCGCCATTGTCTTTATTACCGATCCCAGTGGCAATATCGAATACGTCAACCCGCGTTTCTCAGAGGTTACCGGCTACTCCACCAAGGAGGCCATCGGACAAACCCCGCGCATCCTCAAGTCCGGACTCCAGGAACCCGCTCTCTATAAAGACGTTTGGTCCACCCTTACCGATGGCCGCGAATGGCACGGCGAATTCTGCAATCGCAGGAAAGATGGCTCCACCTTCTGGGTCTCCGCCGCCCTCGCACCCATCCGCGACGCAGACGGCCAAATCACCCACTTCGTCGCCATCGAAGACGACATCTCCGAGGAACGGGAAATCGCGGAAGAAATCAAAAAGAAAGAACAACGCTTCCGCACCCTCGTCGCCAATCTTCCAGGGACCGTTTATCGCTGCCTCAACGACGATGACTGGACGATGCAGTTCATTAGCGACAACGTCGAGGAAATCACCGGCTATCCCGCCGCGGACTTCGTCAACAACAACAAACGCACCTACGATAGCGTCATCAGCGCCGAAGATAGCCAAATGGTCGCCGACGACGTCGGCGCGGCGGTCGCTCGCAAAGAACCATGGGATATCCAATACCGCATCGTCCGTGCCGACGGAGAAGTGCGCTGGGTGGGTGAACGCGGGAGAGCCGCCTATCGCGAGGACGACTCCGTCGATCACCTCGATGGCGTGATCATCGATATCACAGAAGCAAAGAAGTTGTCCGAAGAACTTGAGGTCGCCCGCGAAAATGCCGATGCCGCCAATCGCGCCAAAAGTGAGTTCCTCTCCCACATGAGCCACGAACTCCGCACCCCTCTCAACGGCATTCTCGGATACTCCCAAATCCTCCAGCGAGATTCCGATATCACCCCGCAACAAAAAACCAGTCTCGACGCCATCGTGAACTGCGGAGACCATCTCCTCGCCCTCATCAATGACGTCCTCGACCTCTCCAAAATCGAAGCTGGCCGCATCGACGTCGATCTCGCCCCCTGCGATCTCCACAAGCTCATCAAAAGCGTCGGCGATGTTGTCCAGCAACGCGCGACCAGTAAAGGCGTCGACTTCGAAATCGATGTCTCCCCCGAAGTGCCACAAGGCATCATCTCCGATGGTCCCAAAATTCGCCAAATCCTCGTCAATCTTCTCGGAAACGCCGTCAAATTCACCGACGACGGCGAAGTCATTCTTCGCGTCGCGGAGAGACCGAAAGGGAGCCTGCGTTTCGATGTCGTCGACAGCGGTATCGGCATGAGCCCCCAAGAACTCGATCAAATCTTCGATCCATTTAAACAAGTCGAAGCCGGAAAAGCCGCCGGCGGGACCGGACTCGGGCTTTCCATTACCAAACGACTCGCCGAAGTGCTAGATGGCGAACTCAAAGTCACCAGCGAAAAAGGGAAAGGCAGCACCTTCACCGCGACCCTCCCTCTGGAAGAGGCAAACCAAAACGACCTAGAGTGGAGCATCACAGAAAGCCACGCCGAAGCCGCCCACCACATGCTCGTGCCGGGGCAGGACTTCACCGTTCTCGTCGCCGATGATCGAGAGGCCAATCGCGATATTCTCAACCAAATGCTCACCGGTGCGGGTTTCCGGATCCTCATGGCCGATGACGGTGATACCGCCGTCGAAACCCTCCGCGCGAATAATGAAAAGGTTGCCATCGTCCTCATGGATGTCCGCATGCCCCGCATGAACGGGATCGAAGCCGTCGCAGCCATCCGTGCCGATGACGCCCTCAAACACCACGTCATCCTCGCCGTCACCGCCAGTGTCTTTCCCGAGTTCCGCGAAAAGGCCATCGCCGCCGGCTTCGACGGCTTCCTCGGAAAACCCTTCCGATTGGAAGAACTCATCGCCCTCCTCAAAAAACACATCGGAGCCAAATTCGAATCGATCAGTATTGACGAAACCCTCACCGATACCCCCGACCCTCAGGCCGACACTAAGGTCGAATGGTCCGCTGTTCCCGAAGAAACCTTCGAAAAATTCCGCGCTGCCCTCAGAATCAAGAATCTCACCGCTCTCAAATCCGTCGCCGAAGAACTCGCTGGAGATCCCACCACCAAACCCGCCGGAGAGATGATTGATAACCTCATCCGCGCCTTCGACTTCAAAGGCCTCGAATCTCTCGTCGAAAAAGTAGACGCCTCTTGAACCCGTGAAACACTGTAGAACCTGTCTAACCAAGTAGGCTTATGCCCGACCGCGTCCTCCTCGTCGACGATACCCTTACCAATCTCCAAGTCCTCTCCGAAGCGCTCGCTGCGGAAGGATACGAGCTCTTCGTCGCCCAGTCCGGCGAAGAAGCCATCAAATCCGCCAAGGAAACCCGTCCCCAACTCATCCTCCTCGATATCAACATGCCCGGCATCGATGGATACGAAACCTGCCGCCGCCTCAAAGCCGATGACCAAACCCGTGACGCCGTCATCGTCTTCCTCTCCGCCCGCGGTCACACCGAAGATAAAATTCAAGGCCTCAATCTCGGAGCCGCCGATTACATCGAAAAACCCTTCCAGTTTGAAGAGGTCGTCGCCCGCGTCCGCAGCCACCTCGAGGGTTACCATCAACTCCACGCCCTCAAAGAAGAGAATGCCCACTTGAAAGACCAATCCACCAAAGAACTTCCCGATCTAACAGAAGCCGATCTCCAGACCCTCGCCGCAGGTGGCGAAACCGACCGCGTCGAATTCAAATCCACCCTCCGTTGGAACCTTCACACCGACAAATCCGACAAACGCATGGAGAACAGCTGCCTGAAAACGGTCGCCGCCTACCTCAACAGCCGTGGCGGCACCCTCCTCGTCGGCGTCGACGACGAAGGTATCGCGCTCGGGCTCGACAGCGATCACTTCGCCACCGAAGACAAACTCCTCCTCCATTGGAACTCGCTCTTCAAAAAACACATCGGCGTCGCATTCGCCTCTTTCATCCGCTCCGACATCCTCGACCTCGACGGCAAACGCATCCTCGCCATCCAATGCCGTCCCTCCCGAGAACCCGTCTTCTTCCGCCGCGAAAACGACGAAGTCTTCTACATCCGCGCCGGCAACGGCACCCAACAACTCACCCCCTCGGAAGTCCTCGCCTACATCAACCAACGAAACCCAGAATAGCCCCGTGTCCGGGCATTGAAAATGCCATCTTCCGTGCCAGGCGTGGCTACACTGAAATCGGTCCCCAATTCTCATCAATTTATTGGCGGTTCCGAAGTAAAGATCGGTGCAATTCTGGCTCGGGTATCAATTCTTTGATCGCCCTCTCAATCGTACTCCGCAGGGAATGGTTAGCCTTTGGGATGCACTGCGGAGTTTGAGCAGCATTTGCGGCCGAAGTCTACCCGCCCAAAGACACGCCACTTCTGCAACGCTCGCTCGAGGAAACTGACAATCGTCGGGCGACCAATCCGGAGCCTACTGATCCGATTGATTAGCCTCGACAATCGATGGAGTGATCGTAACAACGAGATTCTTGCCCTCCGGAGTTGTAATCTCGACGGAAGACGAAACTCCTGGCGTATCTAAATACTTCGAATGCTGTTTCGGAATCAGCAAACTGAGGATTCCCCAAATTGTCGTCGGACACTTTCCGAGTAATCACAGCCTTTCCCTTAATGCCCATTTTTTCATCCTGAAAATAAGGAAGTTCGACACGAATCCAGAGACAGGTTCGCTGAAAGACATTCCCTTCCGGCAACTCGACATAAACGCCGTCTTTTCGTTCTAACCGAACCCCGCGGCCAAGTTCCAAGATAGCGGGATTCTCAGGCCCATACTCCATCTCTATAGAGTATTCGTCGTCACCGAGCTCAAGATGCTTAATCATGGAGCTCAAGTCATCACCCGATTTCTTAAAACGTAATTCTACGCGCTCACTTGCCGGAGCGGCAAGCGGCAGATGTGCCAAAACAAATACCGCCAAAACCGAAGCCATGATTCTCATGTTCCTGCCCCTGTCGTATACAAATTACAGATTTCACCACTACACTATCACTGCGAACGCACGAGACAAAAGATTCCCCTTCGTTGACTCCGGCACCCCGGCGAGAGTCGGCGCCGTGGCCTCATCAATCATCCGCACCTCCGTATCCTGTAAAGACGGCTAAGCCTCGATCCCAAAAGGATTAACCTCAATCGAAGAAAGGCGCTAAAAAGATCACATAGGGCGAGATCTGGCGTTTCGAACACCGATCAGATAGAGTGTTGAGCATGAACAGATCCAAAGATCGAACCACCGAGCCGCGATGTCTTAGAACTCCGCAAGTAGAAAGAGCGGACCGCCCAGGGCTAGAGTCGCCCGTTGAGGTCCCCATGTTCACGCCGAACGCCGGGTCGCCATGCGCCAAACATAAACTAGGCGTCCAAAGGAACGGGCCCTTTATTTGCCATTTTGCCCTTAAACCCAGCGAAAAAGAAAGAGGCCTCCAGATCAACAAGCATGCCGAGCTGCAAGAAAACTTGTTTCTATGATGTCCGTATCGTGGTTCCTGAGAAACTTCCTCATTACAGCCCTCATAATCGCGGGAGGGTTAATTTTATTTGTTAGATTCGGTATGGCGGCGGACGCGTGGTTTCGGCTTGGCCTCAACGATCGGCTATTGCTCGACGCAATGCTATCTGCCATATTTCTTGCCGCTGGATGGATCGCCGGTTTTGGAAAGTGGCCGCCAAGCTGGCGGATGCCAATAGTTAGTATCGTATTGCTCAGCACGGGCATGGCTTTCTTCTTTTGGGATACCGGGTTGTTCTACAAGGAAAAAAGAGATACAGCGCTGGTAATCTCAGTATGCGTTTTCGGATCGATCTTGCTACGGAAGTGGACACCCGAGAGACCCGGATCCGGCAAGCCTCAGTTTCCATAGCCTAAAAAAAAAGGGGTCAAAAAAAGGAAAAAAAGGGGTCAAAAAGCAAAAAAGGGGTCAAAAAAAGGGGTCAGGCATTGATTATTGACTTTTTTCCTCCCTCCTCCATCCTCAGTTGATGCCTCGCCAACTCAGAATCGAATTCCCGGGTGCCTGCTACCACGTCATGGCCCGGGGAGACCGCAGAGAAGACATCTACCTCGACGACATCGATCGAAATTCCTTCCTTTCTATCCTCGGAGAAGCCTCCAAAAAAACCTCCTGGCGCATCCATGCCTACGTCCTCATGGATAACCACTACCATCTCCTCATCGAGACCCCGAAAGCCAACCTCGTCAAAGGAATGACATGGCTCCAATCCACCTACACCATTCGCTTCAACGCTCGACACAAACTGCGCGGACACGTCTTTGGCGGTCGCTACAAGGCCATCCTCGTCGATCGAGAAAACGACAACTACTTCTCGACTCTCCTAGACTATATACACCTCAACCCCGTCCGCGCCGGCATCATCAAGCAAGGCATGCCTCTTGAAGACTTCTCTTGGTCGAGCATCAGCTACTACATTCTGCCTCCGAGCAAACGAGCGGACTGGCAGCATGCCTCGGACGGTCTCGCCTCGCTTGATTGCAAGGACTCGGCCGCGGGGCGACGCAAATTCCTCAAAGACCTGCAAACTCGGGTCGCGTGGGAAGAGGCGGAAAAGGCAGGGACCACAGCCCCGCCCGGCCAAAGCCTTCAGTCTACACTCCGACGTGGGTGGTTCT
>JBCDBW010000035.1:0-34905 GCA_039182965.1 Verrucomicrobiota bacterium | reverse complement strand
TGGATGACGGAGACGCTGATGAAATTGACTTCAGGCTGATTGGTCCAGATGCCTTCGGCGGTGATGAGCGTGCGAACGAGGTCGTCGTAGGGCCGATTTTCGTGGAATTGGTCGGCGAGCCATTCGACCAGGCGATGGCGGCGGTAGACGAGGAAGGGGCCGTTTTCCACGCCGACGAGTGCGCGGGCGAATCGTTCGGCGATGAAGTCGGCGTATCGGGGGTCCTCAAAAAGTCGGGAGAGCCACCATTGGGTGCGGTAGTCTTCTGGAATGGATTCGAGTGCGCGCACCTCTTCGAGGGATGGAATGGTTCCGGTGAGGGCGAGGGAGAGGCGGCGGGCGACGGTGAGAGGAGGCGCGAGGTCCACCGGGGTGATGTCGGCAGTGTTCCAACGCTCGGCAAAATGGTTGTTGATTTCGGAAATGGTGGCCGTGAAGGCGGGTGAGGTGAAGGTGTGAGGATCGAATGATTCCGGGCCGGGTGGGGCGGGTTTTTTCCAGAACGAAGCGATGGTGGTGGTAAGGGCGAGGAGCGCAAGCGCGCACACGACGAAGGAGAATCTGGGCGAACGCGGTGTAGTCTGCAGGGGAGGCGGTCTGAGAGCGGGTGGTTCGCTGGGATTGGTCATCGCGTGGTGGGCGGGTGGTTTAAAGGGAGAGACGGGCGTGAGGGGGTGTTGGTTACGGAGACCGGAGCGAAAGCATACGGTTCTCGTAACGGAGAGCCCTTGAGGTTCGTCTGGGAGGGATAATGGAAGCTGGGAGCGGAAGGCCTGATGGCTTATTGATACCGCATGGAGGAGCGGGTGTCATGGCTGGAATTGTAGGGAGAATGGGCCATGGGGTGGTATCGGTGCTGGATTGGGTTTTTGGGTTGGTAGCGATTGTGGGCGGGTTGGCGGTTTTATCGATCACGCCGGTGGGGAATTTTTTCAGTTTGGGCTATTTGATCGAGTGCAGTGGTCGGGTGGCGCGGACGGGGCGGCTTCGGGATGGATTCGTTGGGATTCGCAAGGCATCGGTGGTGGGAAGCCTAGTGATCGGGACGTGGTTGGTTTTGTTGCCGGTGAGATTTGTGGCGAGTCTGTGGCAGGATGCGGAACTGATTGCTCCGGGGAGCGAGACGGCGCAGGGGTGGCGCGTGGCGCTGATTGTGATCACCGTTCTAGCGGTGATGCATCTTTTGTGGGCGTGGGTGCGGGGGGGGCGGTTATGGCATTTTTTGTGGCCGGCGCCGGGGCGGTTTTGGAGGTGGTTGCATGAACCGGGCAAGTATGGGCGGCTGCAACGTGGAGTTTTAGCATACATGTTAGGTTTACGTTTACCATATTATTTTTGGTTGGGGCTGCGGGGTTTTGTGGGGGCGGTGGTGTGGTTGATTGTGCCGGTGGGGGTATTGATCGGGGCCTCGCAGCTGCCGGAAGGCAGGGCGGCGTTGGTGTCGTTGGCGGGGGCGGGCCTGTTGGCATTGGTAGTGTTGTATCTTCCCTTTTTGCAGGTTCATTTTGGCCGCACGAAGCGGATGCGGGCGATGTTTGAGCTGGGTGAAGTGCGAGCGTACTTCCGGCGGGCGCCGATTGCCTTTTGGGTGGCTTTGTTTGTGACCTTGTTGTTTGCGTTGCCTCTGTATTTACTGAAGATCGAGCTCACGCCGAGGGAGGTGGCCTGGCTGCCGAGTTTATTATTTGTCTCGTTTATTTTTCCGGCGCGTTTGTTGACGGGGTGGGCAATGGGGCGAGCGGTGAAGCGGGAGATGCCGCGGCACGGAGTGTTTCGCTGGGCGAGCCGACTGGCGGTGGTGCCGGTGGTCTTGGTGTACGTTTTGTTTGTGTATTTGACGCAGTATTTGTCGTGGTATGGGACCTGGAGCTTGCTGGAGCAGCATGCCTTTTTGGTGCCGGCACCGTTGATGGGGTTGTAGAGTCGGGAACCGTACTTCGCCAAGGCTGCGCATGTTTGATGGACAGGAATCGTGGGTCGTTTTTCTGAGAGGTTGGGTTGTATGGGGTCGTTATGGATGGGGATGAGAGTTTTTTTCGTGGTGCTGTTTGGGTTTTATCTGCTGGGGTTTTCTGTGCCTGGGGCCTCTGGTGAAGAGCGGCCTAATATTTTGGTGATCCTCGTGGATGATATGGGGTATTCGGATTTGGGGTGTTACGGGTCGGAGATTGAGACGCCAAATCTGGATGCGTTGGCGGGGGATGGGATTCGATTTACGCAGATGTATAATACCTCGAAGTGTTGGCCGACGCGGATATCGTTGTTGACGGGGGTGTATCATCATCGGACGGACCGAGAGTTCGCGGGGACGGCGACGGCGGGGGAAGTGTTGCGGCCGGCGGGGTATCGGACGTGGTGGTCGGGGAAGCATCATGCGAATTTCAATCCGGCGGGGCGTGGGTTTGATCACTTCAGTGGATTTTTGGGTGGGGCGATCAACTTTTGGAATCCGAGCGATGTGGCGCGGGAGGGGGAATCGGAGCCGGGGTGGCGGGCGGTCTATACGTGGGCCTTTGACGAAGAAGAGGTGAAGCCGTTTGTGCCGGACACGGATTTCTATGCGACGGATGTGTTTACGGATTGGGCTTTGGAATGGTTGGACGAGGAGCGGAGTGTGGATGAACCGTTCTTTTTGTATGTGGCATACAACGCGCCGCATTGGCCCTTGCATGCGCGTGCGGAGGATATCGCGAAGTATGAGGGGGTATATGATGAGGGGTATGGGGCGATGCGGGAGGCGCGGTATGCGCGGCAATTGGAGATGGGATTGTTTGACGAGACCGTGGCGCCTTTGAGTGAAGCGACGCATGTGGCGTGGTTGGATTTGAGTGAGGAAGAGCGGCGGGTGGAAGCGAAACGGATGGAGATACATGCGGCGATGGTGGATTCGGTGGATCAGAATGTGGGGCGTTTGGTGGAGAAACTTCGAGAGACGGGGGAATTGGAGAACACCTTGATTTTATTCCTGGTCGACAACGGGGCGAGTGCGGAGCGACCGAACTCAAAAGGGGCACCAATGGAGCCGTGGGGATCGGTGGGGACCTTTGAGGCGATTGGGAAGTATTGGGCGAATGTGGCGAACACCCCTTTGCGATTACAAAAGGCGAAGAGTCATGAAGGTGGCATCAACACGCCAATGATTGCGCATTGGCCGGCGGGGATCAGCGGGCGGGGGGAAATTTGCCGCGAGGTCTGTCATCTGATTGATTTCTTGCCGACATTTATGGAGATGGGCGGGGCGAATTACCCAGGAGAGGCTACGGGTGGGGAAGGTATCCTGGAGATTGACGGGATCAGTTTGGTGCCGGTATTTTCGGGTGGGAGCCTGGAGCGGACGGGTCCATTGTTTTTTGAATTTGGGGGTGGGAAGGCGGTGCGAGACGGGAAGTGGAAGCTGGTGCGGCAGGGGAACGACCCTTGGGAGTTGTATGATTTTTCCGTGGACCGGACGGAGACACATGATTTAGCCGAGGAACATCCGGAACGGGTGGAGCAGATGGTGGAGGCTTGGGGAGCGTGGTATCGCGATTGCACGGGATCAGGATACGTGGATCCAAGGGCGAAGAAGAAGGGCACTTAGCGGGAAGAGGCTTGTGGTGTGAATGGGAGGGGTGGTATGAATTGACCATGGCGAAGGGCTCGCTTGGGTTGTCATTTCAGCGGGATTTTTTCGGGCGCAATCCGAATGCGGTGAGCGTGATGGGATTGTTTGAGTATTTGCCGGACGTGCATTTTTACTCGAAGGACAGGGAGAGCCGGTTTGTGAAAGTGAACAAGGCTTTCTTGGAACGGCACGGGGTGGAGCGGGAGGAGGAGGTTTTGGGGAAGACGGACCGGGATTTTCATCCGCCTGCCTTGGCGGAGGCGTATATTGCGGAGGATCGGCGGGTGATGGAAGGGAAGCGGGAGATACCGAACCAAGTGTGGCTGGTGCCGCATCGGCGAGGGACGCCGAGGTGGTACGTTTCCAGTAAGGCGCCGCTGTTTGGTCCCGGGGGAGAGGTGATTGGAATTGCCGGGGCGATGTATCCGATTGCGCGGTCGCAGGAACAGGCTGCTTACTTTCGAGAATTAGCGCCTGTGATGCACTTTTTTGAAGAGAATTTTTCCGAGCAGATCTCGATGGAAGCGATGGCGGAGCTGGCGGGATTGTCGCCGACGCATTTTAATCGGCGGTTTCGTGCGGTTTTGCGAATGTCTCCGACGGAGTTCTTGAGATCATTACGGGTGCAGGAGGCGCAGCGTTTGTTGACGATGACCGAGGACAGCGTGGGAGAGATTGCTTTGGCGGCGGGCTTTTATGATCAAAGTCATTTCACGAAGCGATTTCGTGGGACGACGGGGATGACGCCGTTGGCATATCGGAAGCGATTTCGGTGAGTGGCGTCTGGATGGTTAAGTGGTCAGAATCGTCCGATTTGGGGGAGCGTGTGGGGTGGGGTCTTTTGCGTTCTCGTGAGGGAATGCGGGAGGGAGGGTGTTAGTTGGGCCATGCAAAATAGAGAAATACTGCGTAGCTTGCCAGGAGGAGGGCCCCTTCCCAGCGGCGGAGGGTGAATCCGGTGCGCATGAGGGGGAGGAGGACGACTGAGAGGCCGAGCATGAATAGGAGGTTGAACTCGCCAAGATCGTTCCCCCACGGGATGGGTGCGACGAGGCCGGCGACCCCGGGGATACTGAGCATATTGAAGATGTTTGAGCCGACGATATTGCCGACGGCCATATCCGTCTCCTTTTTGATCGCGGCGACGATCGATGTGGCAAGTTCGGGAAGGGAGGTGCCGGCGGCGACTATGGTGAGGCCAATGACCGTTTCGCTGACGTTCCACATCTTAGCGAGGTCTACGGCGTTGCTGACGAGGATTTCTGAGCCCCACGTGAGTCCACCGATACCAACCAGTAATTGGACAATGGGAATGACTAATGAAGTTTTTGGATTTTGCTTACCAGCGATTTCATTGAAGTCTGGATGCGTCTTGTCTCGTTGCTCCATTCGGATGGCCATGAAGGTGTATGCCACGAGTGCAACAAAGAGGATCGCGGCTTCCCACCGGGCGATCTCATGATTTGTGTAGAGGAAGACAGCGAAGAGGAGTGAAGCGATGAGCATGACGGGCATGTCCCACTTGATGACTTGGACGTTTACGCCAATGCGCCGAATGAGGGCAGAAATTCCCAGGATAACGGCAATATTGAAAATGTTAGAACCGACGACATTGGCAGCAATGAGGTCGTCGGCGCCCTTGAGTGCGGCGGAAATAGCCACGGCGAGTTCGGGGGCGCTGGTGCCGAAGGCGACAATGGTGAGTCCGACGACAAGAGGGCTGAGGCCGCAGCGCAGGCCGATGGAAGAGGCGCCGCGGATGAGGATTTCGGCACCGGCGGTGAGAATGGCGACGCCGATGAGGATGAAAAGAAGGTGAAGGAGCACAGGCTTTGCCCGGGTTATTCGTTATTTGTTGATTGGCGGGCGTGGCTCAAGGGACTTCGTTTTGGGTAGCTTCGAGGTCGTTGACGGCTTTGTTTGCAACGCGGACGATGTATTTATTGGGTTGATTTTCGAGTGCTTTTTTTAGGGAGGGTAGAGCGGGGCGGGCAGTTTCGTCGAGTTCATCGAGGTCGATGGCGGCTTGGAGGCGGGCCCATTGGTGTTCGGATTCGAGTTCTTGTTCGAGGATGGGGAGGCCGGTTTCGAGGTTGCCCATGCGGCAGAGGGCGCGGGCGGCGGCGATACGGACGGAGGGCGAAGAGTCCTTGAGAGCGGCCGTCAGTTTGACCATGGCTTGTTCGGCGGCGGGTTTGCCGATGTTTCCGATGCCGGTGGCGCCCCAATATCGGACGGCGGCGTCCTTGTCTCCGAGGGCTTTGAGGAGGGCGGTGATTTGTTCTTTGCCTTCGGAGGCTCGAGCGGCGGTTTCGACAAGGCGACCGACCATTTTTTTGCCGCCCTTGGTGCGGAGAATGTCGTATCGAGAGCCGGCTTGCTTCTCGCGGATCTCGATTTCGGCTTCGGGAAGGAGCCCAATGTCGCGGATCTCGAATTGCCAGTCGAGGCACGCTTGGCGCATGGTTTGGAGGCGTTCCTGTTGGGCAGGGGCGTCGGCGAGATTATTGATTTCGTGAGGATCGTTTTTGAGGTCGTATAGTTCTTCGACAGGTTTTTGTGGTGCGGCGAACAGGGCGACGGTGGGGGGCAATTGGCCGGCGGTTTCGAGTCTTCGGATCTCACGCATGGTGGCGCCTTTCTCCGGGGTATTCATGTATTGATAGTAAGGTTTGAGGGGTTCGAAATTGCGGATGTATCGGTATTGATCGTCCCGGACGGTGCGGATGATGTCGTATCGTTCGTCCATGCGATCGCGGGCTCCGTAGACGTAGCTTCGGGGGGTGTCGAGGTTGTTTCCCAGAAAGGCCCGGCCCTGGAGGTAATTCGGAATGGGGAGGCCGGCGAGGTTCAGCACGGTGGGGGCGAGATCGACGGAGGAGACCAGTTCGCTCTCAACAGAGCCGGGTTGTCCTTGATCCTTGATACGGAACTTTTCGGGTATGCGGACGATGAGGGGGATACGAGTGCCGGAGTCGTAGAGCCAACGTTTGGCGCGGGGGAGGCCGACGCCGTGGTCGGTCCAGAAGAAGATGATGGTGTCATCGTAGAGGCCAGCATCTTTGAGGGCTTTGACGTGTTCACCGGCCCAGGCGTCCATGGCGGTGATGAGTTCATAGTTGCGTTTCCAGTCTTCGCGGGTGACGGGGGTATCGGGATAGTAAGGTGGGAGCGTCGTGAGTTTGTCAGGGTTCTGCCGTTGTTCGGGTGTGAGGTTTTCGGTTACCTTCTTGTATTTGGATTCCGAGCCGATGCCGCTTTCGTGGCAACCGGTGAAATTAAAGACGGCGAAGAAGGGTTGGTCTCTGGCGCGATCTTTCCAGGTGGCTTTGCTGCTGCATTCGTTCCAGATTTCAGATTTGGAGGGATGGGAGAACTGGTAGTCGGTTTTGCTGTTGTTCGTGCAGAAATAACCGGCTTCCTCGAGATACATGGGGAAGGGTTTGAGCCAATTGGGGAGAGTGGCATTGCAGCGCATGTGGTGGGTGCCGACGGAATTTTGGAACATGCCGGTGATGATTGCGGAGCGATTGGGAGCGCAGACCCCAGCGGCGGTGAAGGCATGGGTGTAGCGGACCCCTTGGGCGGCGAGTTCATCGAGGTTTGGGGTGATGGCGTGGGGGTCGCCGTAGCAGCCGAGATGAGCGTTGATGTCTTCGGCGGAGAGCCAGAGGATGTTGGGGCGCGGTGCGTTGGCGGCGGCAATGGGTAGCATTGCGGCGAAGAGTAGGAGGGGAAGGGCGAGGGGACGTTTTTTCATACGATTTCTGTGCCATTTGGCTGGAGAGAATGCAAACAATGTCGTATGGCGGAGTCGAATACGCTCAGGCGGGATTTGATCGGACTGGAATTGAAAAGCCGTATCGGTTTTGAGAAGGGGACTTTGAATTTCATGAGGACGATTAGATTTGTGGGTTTTGCAGGGGCGTTGATTGCCGCATGGACGCTGTCCGGGATGGCGGAGCAACCGGAGTATCTGGAGGGGCGGGCGTTTTCCCTGGTAGACGGAAAATTTCTTGATGTCGGGGATGGCGAGGGATCGTCGAATTTGCGGTATTTATTTGAGTATGATCCGAGCGATGACGAGACGAGAGTGCGGACTTACAAGCCCTATGTGCACGTTTTTGCTCCGGAAGGGGAATCCTTTTTGACCAAGGGGGAGGAAGGGAAGTATCCGCATCATCGGGGAATATTCACGGGTTGGTCCAAGCTGGGTTATGGGGGTGAGGTCTATGATCTGTGGCATATGAAGAAGGGAGCCGCGCAGGTGCACCGGGAGTTTGTGGATCTAGACGTGCCGGAAGGAGCGGCTGGATTTGCGGCCCTTATCGATTGGTTGAATCCGGAAGGGGTGGTGATGTTGGTGGAGCGGCGTGAGGTTCTCCTTTATCCGGCGGAGAGCGGGGCGTATGTGGACGTGGAATTTACGAGTGAGTTGTCGGCGTTGAATGGTCCGGTGTTTTTGGATGGTGATCCGGAGCATGCGGGGTTTCAGTTTCGACCGAACGCGGAAGTGGTTGGAAACCGATCGGCACGATATCAATTTCATCGGGACGACGTGAATCCGAAGGAGGATCGGGATTATCCATGGGTAGCGATGACTTATGAATTGGAAGGGGCGGGTATGTGGACGGTGCAGATGATGAGGGACGCGGGCAATCCGGATGACTCGCGTTGGTCTTGTTACCGGGATTATGGGCGGTTTGGGAATTTCTTTGTGGGGACGATTGAGGAGGGGGAGACCTTGAGTTTTACCTTCCGCATCCGGGTGACGGAGGGGGAGGCTCCCTCGAGGGAGCGATTGGAGGCGGTCTATGAGGAGTGGACGGGCCGCGAGTAGCGATCGGTTTAGAGGGCCTCGTTTAGATGAGGGGTTGCAAAGTTCGATTGGCGGTCGAGAGTTCGTGCCGTGAGTGAAGCGACGCGTGATCGGCCAATGACGACTTATGTGATTGGGCATCGAAATCCGGATACGGATGCGATCTGTTCGGCGATTGGGTATGCGGAGTTACTGCGGCAGACTCGTGAACCGGGGGCGGTTGCCGCGTGTTGCGGGACTCCGAATCCGCGGACGGAGTGGTTATTGCAGCACGTAGGGATTACGCGTCCCCAGCTATTGATGGATGTGCGGGTGCGTGCGGCAGACGTTTGTCGGAAGAACGTCCTGACGGCTTCACCGGATGATACGGTCTTTGATGCGTATCATCGCATGGTTGAGAGTGGTTATCGGAGCATGCCGGTAATCGACCGCAGTGGTCGGATTGTTGGGGTGTTGTCGTTGCTCGATTTATTGGAGCTTTTGATTCCCACGGCGACGGACAGCCGGACGGTGCGAACGGTGCGAACGACGTTGGAAAACATTGCGAGGGCGTTGGGTGCGGTGTCGGTGCATATGCCGGCGGACGAAGGAGAGCGCGAAGAGGAATTTCTGATCATGGTGGCGGCATCGAGTGAGAAAGTTGTTGCGGAACGTGTGCAGCAATATCCGAACGAGAAGCTGATTGTGATATCGGGGGACCGTGAGGGGATTCATCGGATGGCGATCGAGTCCGGCGCCCATTGTCTAGTTATCACGGGTGCGTTTGTGCCATCGGCGGCGATCTTGGCGGGGGCGAGAGCGAAAGGGGTGGCCATTTTGGTAACGGGGCGCGATACGGCCAGCACGACGCAATTGATTCGGGGGTCGACGCGCATTGAGCGGGCGATCTCGGCGGACTACATTCGGTTTAGCGCGGATGTTCCATTGGATGAAATTCGGGACCGGGTGGCGCGGGCCTCACAGGTCTTGTTTCCGGTGGTGGAGACGGGAACGACGCGATTGGAAGGGGTGTTTTCGCCATCGGATTTGGTGAATCCCCGTCGACCGCGACTGGTCTTAGTGGATCATAACGAGTTTTCTCAAGCGGTGACGGGGGCGGATGAAGCGGAGATTATCGAAGTGGTAGATCATCATCGGTTGAGCGGGAACCTGGTGACGCAGGAACCAGTGCAGTTCATCAATCAGCCGGTGGGATCTACCTGCACGATTGTGACGCAATCGTATCGGAGCGCGGGGATCACTCCTTCGAAGACGACGGCAATGTGTTTAGTGGCGGGAATTGTTTCTGACACATTGAAGCTAACGTCGCCGACGACAACGGATGTGGACCGGGCGGCGATTGCGTGGTTGAGCGAGGTGGGTGAGATCGATATTGATCGTTTTGCCGAGGAGTTTTTTGCGGCGGGCTCGTTATTGAAGACCTGTTCACCGGAAGAAGCGGTGGGGAGTGATCGGAAGGAGTATCAGGAAAACGGTTTTCGCGTGAGTATTTCGCAGGTGGAAGAGATTGGTTTGAATCATTTTTGGCCTGAGCGGGAGCGATTGGGGAAAGAGCTAGTGAGATTGGTAGAGATGACGCGGAACGATGTTGCTTGTTTGATGGTAACGGATATTACCCGGCACTACAGCTTGCTGTTAGTTGAGGGGCCGGATGAAGTGAAGGCGGCAATTGATTTCCCGCGGATGAACGATGGGGTGTATGAAATGGAAGGAGTGGTGAGTCGGAAAAAACAGTTGTTTCCGTGGGTTTGCGGGTTACTCGGGGATCTTCCGGAAGGCAAGAGTCGTCGCTAGCGGCGCATTATTCTCTATAGGGCGAGGGCCTCGCCATGACGGCTAAGGTGGGCTTTGGTTTGAGGGCGGATTGGCAGAGAGCGTTTCTTGGGACAGGGACGCGGAGTTGCCATCGGATTTTTGGTGATGGTCGCGGTGATCGGGAAGGGGACGAGAGCAAATGTCGTCGCCGTTTCGGGGGAGGCGGCTTGCGGTGAAGAGTTTGACGGGATAGAGCAGTGTGTTGCCGGCCATGCGGAAGATGAGTCCACCGACGCCGAGGTTGCCAAGACCGATGTGCGAATCCTTAAACGAGCCATCGACTGTGATGGGGGTTTCGATACTGAAGAACTGTGGCTTTTTCGGGGTGGGTTCGAGTCGGAGAGAGAGCTTTTGGTCATTGAAATCAACGATACCGGTGCCGTTGACGCGGATGCGGCTGGTATCGAGGACGATGAATTCCGGAGTGAGGACACCGTCGTCGAGATCGAACCTAGCCTGAATGCAATTGATTACGGATTGGTTTTCCGGGTCGATTTGAGGGAGGAGAGCAAGGACAAGATTTGTGGCCCAAAGGTCGATGACGCCAGCTTTGAAGTGTCTGGGGCAGACTTCGAAGTGGAGATGTCCGTCGGCGTTGGCGAAGGGATGATGATCGAGGGGCACGTTTGTTTGAGAGAGGTCGACGTCGAGATCTATGAATCCTTCGAGATCGGAATCGGGGTCTTTGCGTCGGGCGAGGACACCGTATTCGAATCCGCTCATCGCAATTTTCAATTTCGCGTCGGCGGTCTTTTCGTTTGTGTGAGGGTAGTATTCGTATTCCGCCGTAAGCTCGCCACCGGGGAGGTCTATTTTGACTGGATTGATGGCGAGGCGGCCGTTCTGGAGGGCGAGGTCGAGGGACGCGCCGCCGAGGCGATCTTTTCCAGACATGATTCTTTCCGCGCGGAACGA
Source organism: Verrucomicrobiota bacterium (assembly GCA_039182965.1). GTDB lineage: Bacteria > Verrucomicrobiota > Verrucomicrobiia > Verrucomicrobiales > DEV007 > JBCDBW01. The sequence goes on along the minus strand of JBCDBW010000035.1, from coordinate 23,752 downwards.
GGCATTCGCATCGAAGCTGCTGAGGCGTTCCGCGCTGAGGAGCGTGATGAACTCCTGGTCGATCGCTTCCAACTTTTCCATGACGCCGGGTTCGTCGGGATTCTTTTGCTCCTTTGGTTTGCCGGATTTGTGGCCTTTCTTGGGGGACCAATCCTTGAACGCGAACTCGTCGAGTTGGAGCGTGTGGGTATTGAGGTCGAGATCGAGGCGTGGAGGTTTGGCGGTGGTATCGATTTTGAGGGATCCCGTGAGATCGCTGCGATCGGTTTTGAAGGCGAGATTGGAGAGTGAATAGCCGTGGTCGGTCAGGCGAAAGCGACCGCCGATGGTATAGGGACCGACGGGGGGCAGGTCGGTTTTGAGGAGATCATTCAGGTTGCTGAGTTTGTCGGCGGAGACTTCGAGATCGACGTCCAGGTTCGTCGATTCGAGGGGAAGCGTGGCGTCGCCTTTGAGGCCGATTTTGGTGTCTGCGATCTCCGCCTGGAGATTGAAGTCGAGTGTTTCTTCGTCGTGTGCGAAAGCGGAGAAGCCGTCGGAACTGAGGGTGAACTTGAGGGGAGTTTCGGCGACATGACCATCGAGATTGAGGGAGACGGGTTGTCCCGCTTTTGCTTCGATGCGGACGTGATCGGTGGTGATGGGGAGTTTGGCTCCGGTATTGGCATCGGTGAGGGTCCACACGGCGTTGGTGAAGCCTGCTCCAAAATCGGATTGTTCAAGAATATTCTCCAGCGTATGGCCGCGCGCGTGAACGCTGATGGAAAGCGTTTCGGCGGTTGCGTCGAGGCCTTTTGCCACCTCGAGCTTGTGGAGGATGGCACCGATATCGATGTCGTGTGTTGACAGTTCGACGAGTGCCTGGGGATGGGTGTCGCGAAGGTCGAAGGCGAGTTCGCCGGCGAGATCGGCTTGACCGACGGACACCGTGAATGGGGCGGGTTTCATCCAGCCATCGCGGATTTGGCCTTTGAATGTGATATTGGCGAGGTCACGTTTTTCAAACATGACGTGTGCGATGGAGAGATCGACATCGGCGTCATCGATATAGACGTCCACGGGGAGAATGTTCATATCGAGATCAAGTCCGGGCCTGGTCTTTTCCGCTTTGTTTTCATCATGAGGAAGGATCGACTTCAGTTCGGGAACACTCAGTGAAGCGACATTTAGTTTTGTGATGAAGTGATGTTCTGAGGGATCATCCTGGCGGGTAGTGCCGATGGTGCCGGCCAGGGACGTTTGGCCGATGGTGGCTTCGAGGTTTTCAAGAAGCCATTTTCCTTGGTCGAAATATATTTTGCCGTCGGCGCGATAGGACAAGTTTGCCTCGGGGGCGATTCCAATCCACGGCGAGAGGCGACCGAGGTTGTTCCCGGAAACGCTGAGAGAGAGGCCGGGGTTTTCGTCATCGGGTTTGAGGCGTGTATTGCCGTGCATATGGAAGCTGGCTCCGGCGCCGGTTCCCTTGAAGTCGAGAAAGGGTGGAGTTTCGGCGGTGGCGCGTTCGGCTTTCAAGCGTGTGAAATCGATGGAGAAATCCTCGCCCTTGAAGGTGCCGGTGGCTGTGTAGTGTGAGGGGCCGGTTTGGGTGCCATCGATGGTGCCTTTTTCCAAGAAGAAGTCGGTGTTTTTCTTTGTTCCTTTGTGGGTAAGAGACGCTCTTTCGACGAGGAGCTCGGTGGTGCGGTGTTTCCAGCATTCCGCGATATCTCCTCCGCGACCGGAGACATGGTAGAGGAGGTGATCGAAATTTCCCGAAATGCCTTTCGTATGGGCGAAAAACTCGACGAGTTTTCCAATATCCGCGTTGTGTCCTTCGAGGTGGAGGTCGAATTCCTGGGTATCGGAATCGATTTCGGCCAGGGAGAAAGTGCCGGAGAGGGGGGCATCGGCGAAGAGGACATCGACGGATGCGGTGGATTTGTCCTCGGTATTCACGAAGCCGAGCGTGAGATTTTTGACACTGACTTTTGGATTAATGAACTCGGCGATGGAGAGCGTGAGATTGCCGGTGAAGGGGAGGACGGGCTTATCGGCTGGGCGGGCTTTCGCTTGGAGGGCGGGTGCGGTGGCGGCTGCCGATTTTTGATCGGGAGGGGGGTCGGTTGAGTGATCGCTTTTAAGGATGGTGGCATCGATGGTGCCGAGTTTGAGAGATCCGTCGAGGCGAGGGATGTGGTGGGCGAGTCCGATCTCGAGTTGGCCGTCGACGGTCGTCTCGCCGATATGTCCTTTGAGGTTAGGAAGAAAGTATCCGGCTTTCGTGGCCTTTGCGGTGCCGGTGAGATCAATGGACCCCAGTTCAGGGAGGGGGCCGATCAACGGTTCCAGTTCCTTGAGATTCTCCGCCGTGATGCGGAATTCTAGTTCGCTAGGGATGGCGCGGTCTTGCGACCCGATTTTCCCTTCCACTTCGACAGAAACGGATGCGAAATTGGCGGTGAACTTGAGTGGCCAGAGGTCATGTGTTTTGAGGAGCGAGTGGAGTGAGGCGCCGGAGAAGGAGGCGCTGAAGGGAGAGTCATCGACCGCTCCGTCGAGTTCGAGGGTCATGTCTTGTCCACTGGCGGCGCCGCCGGTCGCTTTGTGGAGGGTAATGTTGTATTTGACGGAGCCGTCCGCGTTGAATTCGGTGAGGTTGATATCGTCGATATCGATTCTGCGGACTTGAACGAACTCGAGACCGGAATTGGAGCGCTCGGCGGGTGGGTTGGGGGCGGTGTTCTCTATTCCGGCGCCGTCGCCACGGGGGAAGGTCCAGTTTTCCCTTCCATCGGGATCGCGCTGCAGGTTGAGTTCGACGCCGCTGAGGATGAAATTGTTGACGTTAATTCGTTTGTCGAGGAGATCGAGGATATCGATGCTGGCGCGGAGGCGTTGCAGTTTTGCGAAGTCGCCGTCGTGATGCCAGTCGGCGGGATTTGCGACGGCCACTTTGGAGACGCTGACGGCGGGATGGATTCCGATGTAGAGACGGGCGGGGCCATCGGCGCGGACCTCACGTTGGAAGACATCTTCGAGGGCTGAGATCAGTTGGGGACGGAGGGTATTGAGAGGTATGGGAATCTGGAAGATGGCGAACGTAAGGGGGATCGCTATCAAGAGGGCGAGGACACCGCCGATGGCGCGGAGAATCCACCGGATGGGTTTGGGAAGCGGCATGTGATTTCGAACAGTGAGGGGGAAGAGGAACGTAACATGGGGGCATACATTTTACGAGAGTTAAATGCTTGGAATGGCGACGCGGCTTTGCACTGGAAAATTGTCTTCGAAGACGCCGGATAACGTTTAAGCTCGCTTTGATGAGATTGATTTTGCATGGCAAAGCGGCGCAGCGGAAGGATGTGCGTGCGGCGGTGGAAGTCCTGCGTGGAGAGGGTGTGTCGATTGATGTTCGTGTCACTTGGGAGGGTGGTGACGCGCCTCGTTTGGCGCGGGAAGCGGTGGAGGACGGGGTAGAAACCGTGGTTGCCGCGGGTGGGGACGGCACCTTGAATGAAGTGGCATCGACGATTGCGGCGTGTGGTGGGGGCGCGGGGGCGTTGCCTTCGTTTGGGATATTGCCGTTGGGGACGGCAAATGATTTTGCCCGTTCTTGCAGAGTGCCAATGGATGCGGAAGGGGCGTTGCGGGTTGCGGCATTTGAGGAGGCTCGGGCGATTGACTTGTGCCGGAGTGGGGAGCGTTCCTTCATCAATGTCGCGACGGGCGGGGTGGGCACGGTGATCACCGTGGAGACGCCGGAAGAGCTAAAGAAGGTGCTTGGTGGGGCGGCGTATTTTGTGACGGCGTTGAAGCGATTGAGTCAGCTCGAGGCGATCAAGGGATCCTTTTGGGCACCGGATTTTCGTTGGGAGGGAGACTTTGTCGTTTTGGGAATCGGGAATGGGCGTCAGGCGGGAGGAGGCAACGTATTGTGTCCGGAGGCTCGAATCGACGATGGCTTGATGGACGTGCGAATCTTGCCTGACCTTGGCAATGAAGACAACGAGCGGCTTTTGCGGGACTTGGTATCGGACGGCTTGAAAGCGATTGAGCGTCGTGTTGTTGGTGTGCGCGTGCCGTGGGTGGAAATTGAGGCGCCTGAGGCGATGCAAATCAACTTTGACGGGGAACCGATGAAGCGTGAGCGGTTTCGATTCGAGGTGCTTGCGGGAGCGATTCGGGCTCATCTACCTGCGGATTGTCCACTGGTTGGAGATGAGAACTGAACCTCTTGGTATTTAGAAACAGAAGAGGAGATCCTGGTTTCTTTGATTGGGGATTCGGGAACGGCAGCGTGGATTGGTGGATAATGGGGTTGGAGATTAGAATGAGAATCGGGCGCGAAGGCTAAGGACGCCGATCGCGTCATCGGCGAAGTTTTTTGAGGGGTCAAGAATGACTTGGGCACTGGGTGTGATACGCAGTTCGGGGAAAACGGCCCAACGGTAGAAGATTTCGCCGACCCATTGCTCTCGAAAGCGTCTTTGGTGGGGTTGGCCCCAACCGACGGCGAGACCGAGGCGGTCTTTTTCTCGGTTGAACGGGTTTTCGAGGACGGCACCGGCGGTGGCGAGTTGGCGGGTATCGACGGCGGGTTTATTGGAGCGGGCGTACCGGACGAAGGGGACCCATCCGTTGCCGAGTTCCTGTTGGGCGACGAGAGAGAAGCCTGAGGCTGAGGGTGAGAGCGTTTCGTCTCCTTCATTGATGTGCCAGAGCGTGGCTTGATAGCGTCCGTGACCGAGGGCCCCGAGGTCACCGCGCCAGCCGCTTGTGAGACCGGTGAAAAGAGCATCGATTTCGTCATTATCATTGTCGGGGGTTGATCCGGAGGCGTCTGCGGCTCCGACGATGAGATACCAGTTGTCATCGATGTCCCATGAGAGGGCGCCGCCGAGGCCATTGTTTGGAAATGCCATGGCGGGATTATCTGAGAAGGCTTGATTGAGGTAGAAATGGTTCGCGCTATTGAAGCGGTAGACGTCGAAAAGGTGTTTTGTATTGATTCGGCCGAGTCGGACGGTGAGTGCACTGTCGAAGAGGGATTGTTGAATCCAAAGTTCCCGGAGACGGAGGCCAGCATCGGTAAAGCCGCGGGTCGTGCGCCACAGCGAGCCGAGGGAATCGCCGATCTCGGAGGGTGGGAGCTCTGTCCAACGATTGCGGTATTCGATGGCGAAGCCGAGCGTGCCCTCCGTGAAGCGTCCTTCGTTTTCGTCTCGATTCAGGTAATACCAACGGCCGAAGAGATCGATATCTCCTGAGCCGCCGTAGCGATCACCGGAGTAGGTGCCATTGGTAGCGCCTTGAGCGAGCGTGGTGAAAGCTGTCCCGAGCGTGAAATTGAGATGCTCATTCGTCCAGTTCCAGAGATCTTTCCAACCTTGGAGCAAGGGGCCCATCGGTCCTTTGCCAAAGGGGGATTTTCGCGTCTCTGTCAACTCTTTGACCTTTGACGAGATTTCGTCGGAAGATTCGGTGATGGCACCTTCGGCCTCGATTTCGCTATCTTGCGCGGAGGCGGGAGACGTCGCGATTGCGACGAGTGTCAGTAAAACGAGGCCGACCGAGGGCCGGTTATTGTGATTGAGGATGAGCATTGGGACCGCCGGGGGAAATCGGCTTGCTAGCGATGAGCTAGGCGGAAAACGGAACGGTTATCAATGCGAAACGGGTAGGAGCGTGTTGGCTTTGATATTACGGTAGTCTTTTTCTTCCGAGAACGCGGACGTGTGCGCGGTGGTAGAAGCAGGAGGCGTGGAGGACGTCGAAGCCTTTGTTTTCGAGGAGGCGGGAGAAGGTTTGGGGAGAGAAATACCAGAGGTGTCCCGGGGGGCCGAGGTATTTCCAATTGTTTCCGGCGAGTCTGGCTTTGAAGTGGGAAGCGCAGGGACAGACTCCGAAGAAGAGGCCGCCGGGTTTGAGGACTTTATTGATTTCCGCGAAGGTGGAGTGGAGGTCGTGGACGTGTTCAATGACATGGAGGGCGACGACGAGGTCGAAGGAAGCGTCATCGAAGTCTTGGGATTGGATATCGCCGACGCGAGCGTCGAGGCCGATGGACCGGGCATAGCCGGTGCGTGCTTCCGAGAAATCGAGGCCTGTTGCTTTGAATTGGGGGTCGTTTTGGACGGCTTTGAGGAGGTCTCCCTGGCCGCAGCCGACTTCAAGAAGGCGGATGGTTTCGTCTTTTGGGTAGTAACGTTTAATCCATGTTTTGAAGGCCTTGTATTTGAGAGAGCGTCCAAGGCCGCCTTTGGGTTTGAAGACTTTGTCTTTGGCGTAAGACCTAGCGTATCGGCGGGCGAGGTATTTTTCCGAAGGGAAGTCGCGGGTGAAGATGAAGGCGCAGTCCTGGCATTTGACGACGTCGTATTCGTTCTTCCGTTGCCAGAGATCGTGCTGGCGGCTTCCGCAGACGGGACAGATTTCGAGGAGTGTGTGGTTTTTGAGGGGCATGTGTCCCTGGGATGGAATGAGTGAGGAGGGTGTCTTTAGAGGAAGTGTGGTGTCGGACACCTGTTTTAGGGAGAGTTCGTGGAGGAGTCGTAGTTTTTTAGGGGAGGGTTATCCTTCGGCGTCAAAGAGGACTTGGCGGAGAACGGATCCGGGTGTGGCGTGATGTGGTCCGGCCGGATAGTCTTGTTTGGCGGCGGTTGCGAGGGCCGCGTGAGTGAGAAACCAGAGTGTGACGGCACCGTTTGCGGAGCCGTATTCGGCTTTGGGAATCTGGTGATGTTGTTTTTGGAACTCTTTAATCGATTGGCTGAGGGATTGGCCGCTATGGCGATTGATCTTTTGGGCGCGCATGGATGATACACCTGATTCAATTTGCCAACCGAGGGCTTCGAGGATGCGGGTTGTGCCAGCGGTGGTGCGGGGGTTCCATCCATCAGGAGCATCCGGGAGGCGATCGACTTCGCAATAGACTTTTTGTTTGCCGAGGCCGTCTTTCATGGCTTGGGCGTAGGCAGTTTCGCCGCCGACGAATAAGTCGAAGCGGAGTGGTCCTTTGATGCGCGCTCCCGAGTCGCCGATCCAGAAGTAGCCATCGTGTGTCATTCCATCAGAGGTGTTATAGCCTACGAGGTCGGGGCGGAAGACGCGGGAGCCGAAGCGGTGGATTGTTTGATCGGCGGCGAGGATGCGAAAGGGTGACTTGTCGTTATTGCGATTGCCCCGGCCGAAGGACCCGTTCGGGAGTTCCTGCCAGAGGCCTTTCTTTATACGGCTGAAAACGGCGACGCGTTGTTGCGCGGGAATGAAAGCCTGAGCGGTCCCTTGCATCTCGATCTTGCGGTGTTCGGCTTCCGTGATGCGGTAAGGACGTTTCGATCCGTCAAGCATGACGACTGTCCCGGCGGCAGAGGCGCCTGTGAGTTCACGTTCTCTGAGTTCGGCGATATGATAGAGGGTCCAGTGGCCGGTTCCTTTCGTTTGGGCCGGCAGCGATGGGGTGCCTAAGAACCCCACGAGGCAAATCGTGGCGTGGAGTGGAGCAAAGGGGAGACGCAAGATCACACGTGGCTTTATTAGAAATTGATCCGTGTTCGAAGGCCAAAGATACCGATGACATCGGTATCGGGATTGGCGGAGGGGTCGACTATGAGCTGGATGTGAGGGGAAATTTGAATTTCCGTGGCATAGGCGTAGCGGTAGAAAACCTCCGCGACCCATTGGTCGCGTAGGTTTTCGCGGTCATGTGGTTGTCCCCAGCCGACCGCGAAGGCGAGGCGGTCGTCCCTGCGGTTAAAGGGGCGTTCGAGGACGGCGCCTGCGGTAATGAGCTGTCGAGTGGGGGTGGCGGCGGCGCTGGAGCGAGCGTAGCGGACGAAGGGGACCCAGCCATTGGAGAGTTCCTGTTGAGCGACCACGGAGAATCCGTTTGCGGAGGGGCTGTTGGAATCGTTTCGTTCCTCGGAGTGCCATGCGGTGATCTGGTAGAGTCCGCGGCCGAGACCGGCGAGTTCGGGGTTCCAGCCGAAGGTGGCGGGGACAAACCATGAATCGACGTCGAGGAACGAAGAGGAAAAAGTCTCTGTCTTGACGCCTTCGCCATCGGCGACACCGGCGATCAGGAAGAGCTCGTCGGTGGGGTTCCATTCGAGGGCGATGGCGGGGCCATTGCTAGGAAAGGGGATCGCTGGGTTACTTGAGAAGGCGTTGTTTTGATAGAAATAGTTTGCCGAATTGAAGCCGTAGGCGTCGTAGAGGTTGGAGACGTCTATTTTGCCGATTCGGAAGATGAATTGGTCATCGGCGAAGTGTTGCTGCCACCAGAGTTCGATGATGGAAATGTCTTGTTCATTGAATCCGAAGGTGAGGGGCCAGAGTGAACCGATCGAGTTGCCGAGGTCGCCCGGGGTGACATCTCCGATTCGGTGGCGGTATTCAGTATTGAAGGCGAGTGTGCCTTCACCGATCAGGCCTTGGTTATTGTCGCGATTGAACACGAACCATCTTCCGAAGATGTCGAGGTCACCTGAACCGCCCGAGCGTCCGGCGGCGTAGGTGCCGTTCGTGGCGGCCAAGTAGACGGTGGTGTAGGCGAAGCCAATATTGAAACCGCTGGCTTCGTCGACGTTGAGCCAGAACTGTCCCCATTCGTTGAAGAAAGGGCTGAGGAGCGGGCCATGGGAGTTGCCTTCCTCGCGAGCTTCAATGACGCCCTCGATCTGATTACCGATTTCATCTGGGTCTTCCGTGATGGCGGTTTCGTTGTCGTCATCATTTGGAGGGTCGACGGCGCTGGCAGTGGCAACGGGACACCCGAGCAAGGCTATGATAAGCGGGAGAACGAGCTGGAAACGGTTTCGAAAGAAATGCATTCGTGACAAGGAGAACAATCCTTGAGGAATAGCGCAAGCCTTGCCGTTTCGGAGTTGTGGCTATTGGGAGGCGGTAATGGCGGCGGCAGTGGCGACGGCGGCGAGGATGAGGAGGCCCACCCAGACAGTTTTTTTGTCGTCACCGGCGATGATCTGCTCGAGTTCGGCAAGGGAAGCGGCTTCCTGTTCGGTAAGAGCGGTTGCTTCTTCAGTGGAGATGGGCGTAGCCAAGACCGGACCTGCGGTGGTGTGTGAGGCGGGTAACACCATGAGGGCGAGACAGAGGAGGATGGAGGAGAGGAAGCGCTTCATCAGGAGGAATGATGGCGAGACGGCGGGTTTAGTCAAGTTGAACAGAGGAGAGTGGCGTAATTCATTTCGCGCCAGAAGCGGAGGAGATCGTGTTTTTGGAGAGCCACGATGCCGTAGGCGGGATCCATGATGAGGAACTGAGAGTCATCGAAACCGGTGACGACAACGTAGTGCTCTTTCCACTTGCTTCCGGGGGTATTGATCGTTTCGGAATCGAGCTGTTCGATGACGGGCAGCGGTTTGCCGAAGTATCGTCCTTTTGGGCAGAGGATGGCGACGAGGACGGGTCGACCTTTTGTGATTTGTGACTCGAGGAAGGAGGCGGGATTTTCCTTTGGGGTGACGAGGAAGGCTTGGAGGCCTTGGACTTCGGAGATCCGTTTGAGCTGGACGATGGGGTATCCTCCGGCGGTTTGGGGCGGGTATGAGGAGAGCAGTTGGGATTGGGTAGTGGGCTGATTCCAATATTGGAGGATGGAGGCAAGGGCGGCAGCACCGCAGGCCGATTGATTGGATTGTCGCACGGGAGTGACCTCGGTGTACGTGAAGTCGGCGTATTTTTTTTCGAAGGCGGGGCCGGTTCCGGTGCGGGCGTGATGTTGGCAGGAAGTGATCATCGCGGGGGTGACCGTGATGAGGAGAAGTAACTTGGAGAACCTCGTCATGGAAGGGTTGAAAAAGCGGAGCCTGTTCTTTGCGTGTGAACGGGGCTGGGGCTAAGGTGCCGCAGGCCGGATGGGGAAGCAACTCCGGTGATAGATGGATGTATGACGTTTGATTGGCGCAGACTGGTGGGCGGAGGGGGATTGGTCGGGGTGCTCGTTTTGGTTGCGGCTTCATGCGGGGAGAGGCCGGAAGAAGGCGGCTTGGAGATTGTCGTTGAGGCGCGTCTTGTGGCGACGTCTCCGACGCCGACTTTGGAGGAGATTGCGCCGTATGATGAAGCTTTGGTACATCACGAATATGTCATCGAACGGGTTTTGGCTGGGGCGAGGGAGACGGGCCGAGTGCGGGTCGCTCGATGGGGCGTGCTGGCGGGCAAGGAGCAGGAAAGCGTTGGGGAAGTGGGGTCCATAGGGACCTTTACACTGTTGCCGCTCGACGACGTGCCGGGGATTGAAACTGTGAGGGTGGTTGATGATTTGCCGTTCGAACCTGATGCGCCGGTTTACTTGGACTTGTCGCAGTCTCTTGCTTCTCCGGATGCTCCGGCCCAGGTGCGATACGATTACGGGATGAACTGGGCGCGAAGGATGCTTACCTTCTGGCGGGCCGGGCACCAGATTCGATTGGTTGTGGTGGGCAACTCTCACGCTGCGGCTGCCGTGGCAGCGCGGCAGTTTTTTCAACCTGAAAACGAGACCATGCCCGTTGCGGTGAATATGTCTCCGCCAGGGAGTGGGATGGCCTTACAGTGCCTCTTGGTTCATGAATATTTTATGAAGTTGCCGAAACTGGAATGGATTGTCTGGGGAGTGAGTCCCAGAATATTCAATGAGAGGACCGTTCCCGATCGGCGCTATGAGATTTTTACGGGGAGTCCTGGCTATCGTTATGATCAGACGCATCGCGACTCACTATTGCCTTTCGATATTGATGCGCCGCCGGTAACTGTGGGGGACATCAAGGAGGCTACCGGGAAGAGTTACACGATGTGGGGATGGTCACCGGGGCGGATACGCAAGTATCCGTTACCGTTGGATGAGGAGAGTGAGCAGGAAATTTTGCGTCAGTGTCGAATGGACCGATTCGTTGAGAGTTCTGAATTGTGGGACGAATTTGAAGCCACGGTAGAGCTTGTGACTGGGCGAGGGATCAAGATGCTGCTATTTATTCCGCCTTATCATCCCTTGGTGAAGGGGGCGGAGGCGGCTGATGGCGACGGGACGGGCCACGACGCGTATCGCCGGATTGTCGCGCGGCTGGAGAGGATCGCCTCAGAGAATTCGCTGGTATTTTTTCAGGATATTCACGATGGCGGAGATCATAACTTTCCGGACGAGGAGTTTGTGGATGTGGATCATTTGATGGAGGCGGGTGCGCTGAGGTTGACTCCTCGCCTGGTGGAAATTGTGGAAGCAAATTCAGTGCGCGATTGAGGCTCGTTTTTTCTGGACGCGATCGAGTGGACTTCGCAGGGTGGAGAGGCGTGGTCGCGGAGATCTCGTATGACTTGTTCACTGTGCATTCACCATCTTATGAAATCGATTTCGTTGTTTAGTATAGTTGCGTTAGGAGCGATTTGCCTTTTCAGTGGTTGTGAGACTTTACCGGAGCCGGATTTCAGCAACCTGCCCGGTAAGTTCAACTTGCAGAAGGTTCAGGATGATCTGTGGAGTGTGACTTATATGGGGACGGCAGGGATGAGTGAGAGCCGGGCGGAAGCTTTTGCGGGACAACGGGTATCGGCATTGTGTTTGTCGGAGGGATATCGGTATTTCATTATTTTGGAGAAGGATACCACGTGGCAGCAGCGGCCTGCGCAAGTGGGCGCGGCACCTGAGAGTATTGCCGCCCACGAGCATCATGTGCCAGTGGTGCGGGGGCAGGTGCGCTTTTTCAAGAGTGATCCCAATGTGGCGACGACCGCTGTGTATGACGCCGCGCAGGCGCAGCACAACTTGAAAGCTTTTGATTAGGTGCGCTGGGGTGAGATGGGTTAGTAGGCCACATTGATTGGAACCGCGCCATACGGTGTCGTGAGATCGACGCGGTAGTAGAAGCGGACGAGGTTGTCTTTATCGTCGTGTTGGAGTAGACCGCCCTCATCAAGGATACGATAGGCATTACCGGGAATGACCTGGCTATTTTCCGTGAGCCAGCGGATGGTCGGCCCTATTTTTGCTAGCAGGCTTGGTCGATTTTCGGTATTTCGACCGTGAGCGAGGTCACAGATCCAATCTGGCAGGGTTTCCGGGATATAACGGAGGCTAGGTCGTTCTCCGAGGTCGTTTTCGTAGAATGTTTTTTCCATGCCGAGGTCGACCGCTGCAAGGGCTTGGGTGATGCACGAGCGCAAGAGGAGGTGGTAGCTAAGGTCTTTGTTGCCGGCATGGTAGATGAGTGGTTCATCGGGCATTGAATCCTTTGAGAACTGTTGTCGGAGTTTCGCCATTTCATGGGCAATCTCCTCGGGTTGGAAACCGGTATCGTATTCAGAGTCTTCATCGAGAATAGCTTGTGCGGTGCGTCGGGCGAGGGCATCTCCTAGGATCATGCAGGTATGGAGCTGGTCTCTTTCGGCGCCGGGAACACTGGGTAGATCCAAGGGATAGCACGCCCACGCGTGGCCGAAAACGGCGTCGTTGAGGAATCGCTCCGCTCCGTCATAGCAACGGACGGTGAGGGCGAATGTCTCCGGGTCCAAGCCCGGTATCATTCCCCACCGGGTGCCGGGCGGGCGCCAGGCTTCCCAACTGAAGACTAAGTCGTCGATCTCGGCGTTGTCATGCAAGGCGTTGCCGTTTTGGTCGAGGACGACGGGGAGCGCATCCTTTTTGAAGATGAAGCGCAACTGGGCATGGCCCCGGGGTGTGTCTCGACCTTTTACGCGCGAAATAACTAGATTCCATTCTACGGACTCCACCCCGTTTGCGGGGACACGCACGGTTCCGAGGAGGACTGTGCCGCGAACTTGGTTTCCTCCGACGACGACGTTGTGGACGAGATAGAAATCATCCGGTTTTCCTTCAAGCTGAGATTTTTCCCAATCGACGAGAAACGGGGCCATGGCCATTGCGAGGCCATTGGGAAGGGCATCAACGGGGCTGTTGATGCTTAGGATGGGAGTGTTTCGGCGTGACCAGGCGAGGAGGGACTGGGCATCGGCTTTGCGGGGTTCCGTCATGCTCTGGATAGCGGCGGCTCGGGGTGTGAGGGGAGCAGGATCATTGAGGCGTTCTCGGCCGATGCGCAGGAATGCTAGCCCAGCGACGAGAAGCAGGCCGATGATTACGATATTTCGGATGGGGGTGGCGCCGCGCGAATGAGCCATAGTGCTACCGTGCCGTGAGATGATGATTACTCAACTTCATTTCTGTGAGCCTTTGTTTGGAGTGACGTTCATTTTTACCAAGAGCATTTTTGGCTTTGGATGGTGCCGGTAATTTCTTTTGAGTTTTTCTGGTGCAATCGATATGATTCTCGGGATTTCGGGAAGAAAAGAAATTTTTGATGAAGAAGACTGTCCTTGTTTTGGGATTTTTGGGTGCGCTGGGTTTGTCTGTGTTTGTTTCCGGTTGTGCGATGAGTGATCCGGAGAATTGGGAGCGGACGGGCCGGGGTTTGGCACCGCATCCGGATGATGATCCGACGGAGCGACGTACGCGGTAAAGCGGCGGGTGTGGTTTTGGCGTGGCGCTAGCGGCTGATGGTGTCCGCTTGGGTGAGCGTGGGGTCTGGCCCTGGATATTCGAGGCCTGCGTGGAGGTAGAGGAGGCGTCGAGTTTCCTCGATGGCTTCCAAGTTACCCGTGATGGTAACGTGGTTTGCATGGACTACTTTTTCAGAGGCTGCTTCGTCGAGGTGGCTGCTCCAATAAGGAACGACAGAGTCGCCGCTTTCCTTGAGAGGCTCTCGGTTATTGTGGTTACCAATGATCGAGTGGATGGTGGTCGATGGTTGGACGGGAGTCTCTAGGATCGTTACGAGGACGGGCGCATCGGGTGCGAGCTCTGTGATGCTGTTTGGAGTATGGCGGGCAAGTTCTTTGCCAGCCTCGGTGAGGCCTTCGGTTTGGGTCGTGAGCCATTGTCCGCTGAGGAGGTCAGTGGAGAATTTGATAAGATCGGCGCCGAGTTTGCCAATGGGACTGGCGGCGATATTGCTGCCCCGGTGCGGAGCGGCGACGAAAACAGTTCGCGTGATATTCGGGTTGGCTTCAAAGATGGCAATTTCCTCGATCTCGGCCTGGCGTTCTTCGGACAAGGACTCGATTTGGTCGAGTGGTTTATTGAATACCTTTTTGATGAACGTGTCACCGCTGTCGCGAATCTGCATGCTGGAGAGGAGACCTCCCATGCTATGTCCGATGAGCATCATCTTTTTCATATTGGGATTCCGCTTGCCCGGATCACGCATTTGTTGGTAGGTGGCCAGTTTTTTTCGCAATGACGAGGCATTGTGGGCGATGGGATAGCCGGTGGGGTAGTAGAAGGCGAGCAGTTGGTATCGTTCGCGCAGTTTGGGATCGGCGATGAGGATATTCAGCGCTTTGAGCCATGTGCCGGGACTGGACATGAGTCCATGGACAAACACGACCGGGATCTGATCGGAGCGATAGGGTTCGAGTTCGAAGAGTCCCATGCGGTCTTCGTATTTGTCTGGATGAAGCATTCCAGCGAAGCCCACGTTGTGCTTTGGTTGGTAGGAGTAAAGAGTGGCGAGGGGTGCCGTAAAGTCGGAGCGAAGAGTGACCGTGCGACCTCCGAGCTGCGCCTTTTCTTTGATCATGGAATCGTGGAAGGCGAGTCTAACGGATTTTCCATCGGGGCGAAAATCGAGAGTGGCGGTAGCGGGAAGGGACATGCCCACTGGGGCGAGGAATGGATTTTCAGCGGCTCGCTCCGGGGTGTAGCCTTGATGTCCGATCATGGCGGCGCCGAAGCCCGGGCGGATCTTCCGAGGGAAATCATCGAAGCCCTTGAGTTGGAGATTTGCGGAATACCAAAGCGAATCGGCGCGGGCGGGATCGAGGTATCCGGGGCCCGAAGCAATGGGATCGAGACGCCATGTTTTTCCGGGGCCGGGGATATCGGCCGGCTGGGACCAATCGTGACCGGAATCGAACAGCGTGCGTGCGGCGCGAGCGGTCGCCCAGTTGTAGGATTTAAGGGCTAGCTCGTTGTTTGAGGATTGTTGGGCGACGGGGAGCGCGAAATTGGCGGCGGAAATGAAGAAGCCGGCGGCTTTGGAGGGGTTAGTAGTGGCGATGACTTCGCCAGTATCACCGCACATCTCTGCGAGGGCGACACGCGCGGCGGGACTGGATGAGGAGCTGGGTTCAGATTGGAGAGCGATAATGGTTTGCTCTGGATTTGCGCGGTAGGCTTCGAGGAGGTTTTTTTGGATGAGGAAGCGCTTCGTGCCGTCTGTAAGTTTCTCTGAATTTGCGAGAGCGATGAGATCTGGCGACTCGAGTTTGGGGAGTCTCGTTTCCTTCACCTTGGGGGATGCACAAGAAGAAAGGAGGACGGAAGAGGCAAGGACGAAGCCAAGCACGTGGATCGTGTGGAGGGCTGGTTCAGAAGTACCGGATCGGTTCATAACAAATCGTCTGAAGACTTGGCGGGCGGGATGGCTGAGGGTTTTGGTTGCATTGAAAGTTGCCGGATTGTGGGTGGATGGCAAGGATTTACGAAATAGGGACACGGAGAGTGAAAGTGGCGCCGTTGCCGGCTGAGCTTTCTGCGGAGACGGTGCCGTTGTGGGCTTGGACGATGGCGCGCACGAAGGAAAGCCCGAGCCCGAGACCTCGTTCGGAGCGGGAGCGATCGCCGCGGTAAAGTCGGTCCCATATGCGAGGGAGATCTTCGGGAGCGACGCCGATACCGTTATCGGCAATGCGAAGGACGGCGAAAGTGTCTTCCTTTGTCATAGCAAGAGTGACGGTGCCGTTTTCGGAGCTGTATTTCAGGGCGTTGTCGAGGAGGTTGGCGATTGCTTGCTGGAGGCGTCCGGCATCGGCTGTAATCTCGAGAGATTCGGGGACTTTGGTTTGGACAGTGATGCGTTTTTCTTCAGCGACAAATTCGTAGAGATCGACGACTTGACACACGAGATCAGTGAGGTCGACAGGCTGTTTATTGAGGTGCATCACACCGGTTTCCGCTTCGGCGACGTCCATGAGGGTATTTAGCATGGTGAGGAGACGGTCGGATTCTTCGAGGCAGTCGCCGAGGGCTTCGCGGGCGGCTTCGGGATTATCGGGATCGGCGAGAGCGGTTTCGGCGGCGGCGCGGAGGCGAGTCATTGGGGTTCGAAGGTCATGTGAGACATTGTCGAGAGCATCGTGCATGGCCTGAATGAGAGCTTCATTTCGGTCGAGCATGCGGTTAAAGACATCGCTCATTTCTGCGAGGTCTCCGCGAGGGTGTGTGGTAGGAACTCGTTCCGTGAGTCGGCCGGTTTCGAGGATGGTGCGGGCGGTGGCAGTGAGTTCGCGTGCCGGTTTCATGGCGCGGTAGGCGAGAAACGCGCCGCCGCCGAGAGCGAGGATGGCGACAGGGATGAGCGCCCAAAGGAGAGTGCGGCGGAAGGTATTGAGGACGCGGAACTCTGGGGTGGAGATTTTGCCAGCCTGGAGAATGAAGCCACGGGGCAGAGAGGACGTGCCGACGGTCCATACGTTGCGCGGACTCGTCGTCGTGATCGTGCGGACGAGATCGACGTCGTTTTTGGCGAGTTGATCAAGGGCGGTGACATCGATGAGTTCCTGGCCGGTGGGGGAACTGAAGAGGATGGTATTGGTGCCTGGCCCTAGAATCCGGACGAAGAGGAGATCGGCGCTGCGGCTACTCTGTTCTTCGAAACGAAGGCGGAGTCCGGTGGTACTGCCGCCGAGGAACCATGCGCGGTATTCGTTGATGCGTTCGAGGACGATGGCGCGTTCCTTCTTTTCGATGGCAGAGGTGATGAAGAACTCGCCGGTGGCGAAGATGGCAACGTAACCGATCAGGAACAGCCCGCCGTAGAAGAGACTCAGACGCAGGCTAATGTTCAGCCCTGCGTGTTCTTTACTCGGCTTTGAGGACATAGCCGGCTCCGCGGATGGTGTGGATCAATTTTGGTTCAAAGTCTTTATCGATCTTGGAGCGAAGTCGATGCACAAGCACGTCCACGACATTGGTTTGGGGGTCGAAGTTGTATTCGTAAACGTGTTCGAGAATGGATGTTTTGGTAAGGACGCGCCCAGCGTTGCGGGCGAGGAATTCGAGGAAGCGGAATTCTCGGGGTTGGAGGGTGATGGTTTGGCCCGCGCGGCGGACCTCGTGTTTCCAGGAATCGAGCTCGAGGTCTGCGACTCGGAGAATCGAGGAATCGGTTGAGTCGGCAGAGTCTGCGGGAGCGGCGCGCCGGATGAGGGCTTCAATGCGGGCTTCGAGTTCGGAGAATGAGAATGGTTTGACCATGTAGTCATCGCCTCCTGCACGAAGGCCTTTGACGCGATCGTCGACGGAGCGCTTGGCGCTAAGGATGAGGACAGGCGTCGCGATTTTCTCGGCGCGCATTTCCTCGATGATGGTGAGTCCGTCCGTACCGGGGAGCATGATATCCACGACGGCGGCGTCATAGGGTCCGATCTGGGCGAGATCGGACCCTTCATCGCCATCATGGGCGACGTCGACGGTGTAACCGGCCTCGCGGAGGCCTTTGGCGATATAAGCGGCGATGGTTTTATCGTCCTCAATGACCAGAATTTTCATAGGGTAAATCTACTTGCGAGGAAATTTTTGAGGATTCCAAAGCATGAGTTGGGCTTTGAGGCGACGAAGGGGACTTGGCATCGAGGAGGTGTACCGAGGGCGGGGGACGCTATGCGATAACCGGGGACTCCGCACCTTACCATTTTGTAATGAATCGGAAAGAATTGGGTAATAGGGGGAAGCGACAATGCCACAGCTAATGAAACGCGGGTTACAACCCGCAACTGAATAACATCAAAGTGAAGAAGGAGAAGAACGAAATGAAACAGACAACCATCGTTGCTGTGGTTCTTGCGAGTGCTTTTGGCCTCGTATTTGCCATGGCGGAGAAAATGGAGCCATTGGCACCGAAGCTTTCGATTGACGGATCGGAGCCGCTACGGACGGGACCCCGCGGGGGTTATGCGGACGTGGTAGAGACTGTGGGCCCCAGTGTCGTCAGTGTTTTCACTTCCCGTGAGGCTACATCCGCGAGAGGAAACGCGCCCGACATGCGAGGGTTCTTTGATTCACCGATGTTCCGAGAGTTTTTTGGAGATCGTGGTCGGGAGATGCCGAGAGGCTGGCAGAATGTTCCGCGGAGCGCCCCTCAACGCGAGGGCTTAGGATCTGGCGTGATTTTAAGTGCTGATGGATACGTTTTGACGAACAACCATGTGGTCGCGAGTGCGGACAAGATCAAGGTGCGTCTCAGCGACGGCGACGAACATGTGGCCGAACTGATCGCAACGGATCCTGCGAGTGACCTTGCGGTGATCAAGATTGAAGCCACCGATTTGCCGGCGGCGACGCTTGGTGACAGCAGCACCTTGCGGGCGGGGGATTTTGTCCTCGCGATTGGATCGCCTTTTGGGCTCACGCACACGGTGACATCGGGAATCGTGAGTGCGATCGGGCGCAACAACCTCGATATTACGGGCTATGAGAACTTCATCCAAACGGATGCGTCCATCAATCCCGGGAATTCAGGTGGTGCGTTGATAGACAGCAAGGGCCGAGTGGTTGGAATCAATACCGCTATCTTCTCTCGTTCGGGAGGAAATGTCGGGATTGGTTTTGCGATTCCGGTGAACATGGCGATCGACATCGCGGGCGAGTTGATAGACACCGGTGAGATCAGTCGTGGATACCTTGGTATTTCCATGGGTCCGTTGACTGAAGAATTGGCGGAGGCGCTTGACGTCAAAGCTGAAGGTGTCGTTGTAAATGACGTCATGCCGAAGACTCCGGCTGCGAGAGCGGGGTTTGAAGCGGGAGACGTGATTGTCGCCGTCGACGGAGAGTTGATTGAGAACAGCGCAGAGCTTCGCTTCCTTGTGGGTGGCACGAGTCCTGGTGAAGAAGTTGACTTCAAGGTGCGGCGTGGTGACAAGGAGATGACGCTTACGGCCGAGATCGCCGAGATACCTGAGAACATGCTTTCGGCGGCTGCGGGTCCGCAGAAGTCCGAATCTGACGTGATCGAAGATGGCTCCTTGGCGGGAGTTCGTCTTGGCACTCTCGACAGCGAGACTCGCGAGAGGCTTGAACTGGCAAAATCGGTCAAGGGCGTCGTTGTCCTTGAAGTGACGCCGGATTCAAAGGCTGCGGAGGCGGGACTTCAGCCGGGTAACGTCATCACGGAGATAAATCGTGAGACGGTGACCTCACCGAAGGAAGCCTATGATTTAGCTGCTAGTCGTGGTGAGAAAGCAACTCTACTGCGCGTAACGGACGGAAAGCTTAATCGTTTCTTAGCGATTGGCTGAGATTACGCCGGTTGAGACCGGTCATTCCCTGACGGTGGCATGATGGTAGTCGCCGTGACCGGGTTTCTCCAACCGCGAAGCGACGCACGCACTCGTCCCCCCGGGTGCGTGCGTTCTTCGTGTACGACTGGGAGTGACTTGTTCGAAGAAGGAAAGTGAAGTCACCCACGAATTGGTTGTGAAAATGGGGATCATCATTCTTTGAATCTGTTGTTGGCAGGGTTCTTGACCGAGGTGAGGAGTTGGGGCAGTGTGGGCGGCATGTCGAAGAAGAAGAAGCATGTTTCGATGAAGCGAAAGGTGGCTTTGTTTTTGAGTTACTGGGGTTGTGCGGCGGTGGTGGCTGCCCTAGCTATCTTTTATGTCGAGGAATTGATGCGACCGGTGACTTTGATCGCGATTTTGGGTGGGACGGTGATATTCGCACTGGTTTCGACAATCGTGCATGTGAAGCAGGGTAAACACAGCGCGATTGATGACATCGCGGACCGATTTTGAAGTGATGAAGGGTTTTTTGCTTGCAGGCCTTGCGGGGTTGTTGATGAGCAGCTGCGCGACGCCGACGGTGGTGACTGAGTCCGGGCCAGGGGAGTCGATCTCGGATTATCGGACTTACCGCTGGTTCTTGGAGGCTGTGGATGATCCTGGCATCAATCCATTGAGTACGATGCCCGAGATTTACAAGAAAGTACAGAGTTCTGTAGATGGGGCGATGGCGGCGAAGGGGTATCGGAAGGCTTCCGGGAGCGCTGCGGGTATGCAGCTAGGATTTTTGATTGTCGTGAAGAGAGGGATGGACACGTCTATTTTGGATGAGTACTTCGGATCGACGGCGGAGGAGGCGATTACGGAGGTAGATGAGCGTATTCCCGGGATGAGGGTGGACGACTATCGGAAGGGTAGCTTGGTGTTGGATTTCAGGGACAACAAGAGTGAGGAGTTTATATGGCGTGGTGCCTACGACACGAACATCAAGGCTCAACAGAGTCTAGAAGAGACTGGTGCCCGGATCGATGAGGCGGTAATAGCGATTTTTGAGAAGGTGCCCGAGGCGAAATAGGGGCCAGTTCAGCACCGTTGCCTACAGATTTAGAGGGTAGAGGGTTTTGCTGGGGCTCGAATCGCTTCCGGGCGCAGTTTTTCGCCGGGTCATGAGTTTTTTCTACAGCCTCCCTCGGCGATGGCTGGGTAGAAGGCGCAGTTGAACACGATTCTGACTTAGTGGGGCACTCACATTGGGTGAAAAGGGGGCACGAAATTCAAGAATCGATGGCTACTCTCGTTTTCGTTTTCACCTCGATGACTTAGCCCCAGACCCTTGCGGGGCGGTCGGTGTCGATGCGGTAGTCGGAGAAACTCCGGGTGAATAGTTCCCTTCCCAGTTGCTCTGCCTGTGCTGCCGGGTTGGCCGGGTCTTTGAGAACATCGCCGCGGCTGTTGCCGATCCCACGAACGACTCCGACGAGTTCGGAATGGGTGTAGCGGGAGTATTCCTGCAGTTGATGGATCGGGCCGAGCGCGACGCCCGGGTAGGTTTCCTCCGAGGTCAAGACGAGTCCGATACGTTTGTGTTTCATGCCCTCGATGACGCGCTCGGACTCCGGATAAGACGCGGCATAGTAGGTGAAGGTGCGGTCGAAGAAGGTCTTCATTTGGCCCGACATGGCATACCAATAGATCGGTGAACAGAACACGACTCCTTCGGCCGGGAGAAAGTCCTCGAAGAACACGTCGCGAAATCCATCTTCTGAATCATCTTCTCCATCGCCTCGGCGACTCTGGCGAGTGTCTCCGAGGAACTGGGAAATGAAATCATCAACGAACCTTAAGGTCACGCGAGTTTCTACGGACTCGGCTCCTCGCTTGACGGCCTCGGCAAGGAGGGCGCAGTTGCCGTTTCGTCGTGGACTTCCGACAAGGATCAAGACGGATTTATCAGGAGCGTTCATAGAGGCTTTGGGCCGGGCAACAAGAGCAATCGATAGGTGGGTTCCATACGGGTGAGTGCCTTGGATCGCAGCAGAAAATGGGCCATCTCGGCTACTGGGGCCTGGGAATGCGGATCTCGGCCGGCAGGATATCGCCCGAGAGTGGGGGAGCAATAGGCTGAGCGTCAAGGGCGGGCCCCATTGCTTGCTGAGCTTGATTAAACCCGTTGATATGCGGCATAAACTCTGGAGAAGACACCGGTGGCCGGTGTGGAGTGAAGGATGAAATTGCATTTACTGAACCCGAACACCTCGGCGTCGATGACGTCGCTGATGGCAGGCGCCGCATCAAGTGTTGCGTCTCCTGGAACGGAGATTTTTCCAACCACAGCTCGTATCGGATTTCCCTACGTCTCGAGCCGGGTTGAAGCTGAAATCTGCGCGACGCATATCTTTGAAACCATTGCGGAACACCATAAAGAGATGGATGCGGTGATCATCTCGGCATTCGGGGATCCCGGCCTGATTGGAGCGAGGCAACTTTTCGACATTCCTGTCGTGGGTGTTGCCGAGGCGGCCATGCTGACGGCCTGCGCGCTGGGTGAACGCTTCTCGATTGTCACCTTTTCCGACGGCCTGGCGGACTGGTTCCACGACTCTGTGCTGCGCGCCGGCTTGGAACGTCGTTTCGCGGGCATGCGATTGCCCAGTGAGGGATTTCAATCAATCGACGACGTGCAAGATGAGCTCGCCGAACGTCTTGTGGAACTGGTCGAAGAAGCCGTGCGTGTGGATCGGGCGGATGTTGCCATTCTTGCCGGGGGGCCGCTCGCCGGTCTCGCCGCGAAGGTCGGTCATCGCCTGCCAGTCCCTGCGGTTGACCCGGTCGCAAGCGCTGTTGTTTTCGCTGAGGGCCTCGTTCGGCTGGGCGTGGGTGTCGCCAAGGCAGGCGGGTTCGCGCGACCGCCGGCAAAGTCAAGCATTGGCCTTCCCGATAGCCTTGCCAAGCGGATCGAACACACGGACGATTCCGCGCCTTCAGGTTCGAGCGCTTAGGCCGCCAGGAGCAGCCGCCCGGCGGGCGCGTCCTGCGATCGAAAGAAGCATCCTTCTCCATCGCTGCCGCGATTCTTACGAGGGTTCTCGAGGATTTCGGAAATCAGGTCATCAACGAATGTCAAGGTCACCCGCACATTTTACGGACTCGGCGTCTCGCTTCATTGCATCAGCGAGGAGGGCGGAGTTGCCGTTCTGTCGTGGGGACTTCCGACAAGGATGAGGAGGAATTTTTCCATGGCGGTAATAGATGCATTAGAAGGAGCTGACCAGCCAATCGAACCGCAGGTTCAATAGAGGTGAATGCAGTGCATCTAAGGACAAGATAATCCACTTCAGGCAGCCGGGGCATAGGAGCGCAGATCTGAGCTGGCAGAAGATCGACCTATGTTGGGAGGAGGAAGAATCAACGCTTGCCCCTTTTTTTTGACCGTCTCTTTTCCAGGGCGCGCTTTTCTATCTCATTGGCTTGGCCGCGAAGCCTTCGGTCGCCATCGATGGTTCGCCCGATTGAGACAGTTGCACGGCTGACGCCGCTTCTGCTGCCCATGCAAAGTGACGCTGAGATATGATCTAGCGGGAGCGATGTATGCTTCTTTACAAGGAATGCAATGAGGCACTTGCGAGGGTCGCTCTTTTTCAACGATGCCAAATCGCCTGACGAGAGCTTATAGGTCTCCAGCCCGGCAATGATGAGTGCTCTTGCCTTGAGTTCATCACTGGCGGTGATATCTGAGCTGCTGTAACCGTTCTCTCGCCGGTAATCGGCTGAATTTACCGTCGAGGCAAGCCGATCTTCGATCGTTTCTTTGAAAGACTGCGATCCGAAGAACCACCCACGTCGGAGTGTAGACTGAAGGCTTTGGCCGGGCGGGGCTGTGGTCCCCGCCTTTTCCGCCTCTTCCCACGCGACCCGAGTTTGCAGGTCTTTGAGGAATTTGCGCCGCCCCGCAGCCGAATCATTGCAATCGAGCGAGGCGAGACCCTCCGTGGCATGCTGCCAGTCTGCTCGTTTGCTCGGAGGCAAAATGTAGTAGCTGATGCTCGACCAAGAGAAGTCTTCAAGAGGCGTGCCTTGCTTGATGATGCCGGCGCGAACGGGGTTGAGGTGAATGTAGTCGATGAGTGTTGAGAAGTAGTTGCCGTCTTCACGGTCAACGAGGATTGCTTTGTAGCGACCGCCAAAGACGTGTCCACGCATCTTATGTCGTGCATTGAATCGAATGGTGTAAGTGGATTGCAGCCAGGTCATTCCTTTGACGAGGTTTGGTTTCGGGGTCTCGATGAGGAGATGGTAGTGGTTGTCCATGAGGACGTAGGCGTGGACGCGCCAAGCGGTTTTCTTGGAGGCTTCTCCGAGGATGGAAAGGAAGGAATTTCGATCTATGTCGTCGAGGTAGATGTCTTCTCTGCGGTCTCCACGGGCCATGACGTGGTAGCAGGCACCCGGGAATTCGATTCTGAGTTGGCGA
>JBCDBW010000034.1:0-36110 GCA_039182965.1 Verrucomicrobiota bacterium | reverse complement strand
CGGAGGAGTTGGATAGCGGGGAGGGTGAGAATGAAGTCACCGATGGCGCCGCCGCGGATGACGAGGATTTTTGGAGGGGTGGGGGGCATGGGTTTCTTTAATTAGGAATTAGGAATTAGGAATTTGCTGGTGCGGTGGATGGTGGGTGAGGGACTCAGATGGTTGATCTAGGTGGCTTGGAATGGCGTTGACGAGAAGAGGTTAGTCTGTTACTCTCACTGTTCTCTGTCTTCCGTCGTTTGTTGTGGTGGACGGCTCTTTCGACTTCAAGGTTTGAGATAGGATCATGAAACGAGTCTGCGTGCTGATGCTCGTATTGAGTTTTGGTTTGGTGGGGGTGGCCCGAGGGGTGAATGTCACGTTTGGGAGTGGGGTGAATGAGTTTGTGATGGCGTTTGTGGAAGTGGGGGATGCGGGGAATGGCGATGATGACATGTATGAGTCTCCATTTGGTGGCACTGGTTATGAATACGGGATTGGCAAGTATGAAGTTAGTGAAGATGCTGTAACGAAGGCGAATGGGGAGGGTGGCCTTGGTATCACACAGTCCTCTCGGGGTGCGAATCGGCCAGCTACGGGCATCAGTTGGAATGAAGCAGCTCGCTTTGTGAATTGGTTGAATACGAGTGAGGGGTATCAAGCGGCGTATCGGTTTGAGTTTCAACCTGGGGATGTGGGATATAGTGCTAATCAAAATATTTTGCTGTGGGACAGTATTGATGCGTGGCAGCTTGATGGTGAAAATTTGTATCGTCATAAGTCTGCCCGGTATTTTCTTCCCAGTGAAGACGAGTGGTTTAAGGCAGCCTTTTACGATGGAGACTTGGGTGTTTATTACAATTATGCGACGGCGAGTGATGTGACGCCAACCGCAGTCGAGAGTGGGACCTTGGACGGGACAGCGGTGTTTGGGAGGCAGTCTAGTCCGGCGGAAGTATTTAGCGCAGGTGGCTTGAGTGCATATGGCACAATGGGGCAGAGCGGCAATGTTTTTGAATGGATAGAGTCGGCAGATGAGGCACCAAATGATTTGGCGGCCGAATCGCGGGTATTGCGAGGCGGCATCTGGAATGAGCCTTCGCCTTTCCTGCAGTCCACTTCGCGCATTGATGCTCAGACGACATACGAAGATTTTGGGGTGGGATTTCGAGTGGCGATAGTTCCTGAGCCGTCGGCGATGCTTATGGTATTCATTGGAGGCATTGGTATGCTTTGCAGGAGAAGGCGTGGGTAGAGAGGGGACGTGGTGGCGCTGATTTTCGAAGCGACAGGGGGTAGGTGATAGGGGGCTTCCGTTCGGGGAGGGATTTTGATGGGTTGCGCGGACGATGGCTCGCGCTCAGCGGGTGGAGTGGCGACTGGTAAGGTGGAACGAGGGCTTGACGGCGTCGATTATCTGTGTATGTATCTGTGTATGGCTACGAAGACCATCTCGGTGGATTTGGAAGCGTATGATCGGTTGCTTCGGGCGAAGACGAGTTCCAGGGAGTCGTTTTCGCAGGTGATCAAGCGGGCGGAGTGGCCTGTGGGCGAGGGGACGGCGCGGTCGATGCTTGAGTTCACCAGGGGACTGTATCGCGAGCGGGGGGCGCTATCGGATGAGGTTTTGGCGCGCTTGGACGAGGCGCAGGAGTCGGATGGGGTGTCGCCTGATCCGTGGGAGAAGTGAGGAGGGCGGGCTTTGCGATGAGGAGGGCTGGTGGATGATCCTGGTGGATACGACTTTTCTGATTGATCTTCAGCGAGGAGCGCGGAACAAGCGTCGTGAGGAAGCGGAGGCTTGGGTGGATGCGAATGCGCACGAGGAGTTGGGGATACCGGCGATCGTGCTGGGGGAGTTTGCGGAGGGATTTGATGATGAGGATGATCCGTTGTTGATGGGATATCGAACGGGGCATCGGGTCTTTTTTGTGGATGAAAGGGTCGCGGCGAGGTATGGAGTGATCTCGCGTTCATTGCGTGCGGCGGGTCTGAGTATTGGGACGAATGATACGTGGATTGCCGCGACGGCCTTGGCTTGGGGACTTCCGTTATTGACGAGAAATGTGGAGCATTTTGGGAGGGTGCCGGGATTGGCGGTGGTGGGGTATGGGGGTTGAGGTTTTCGAAGCGGCGGCGGGTGAGGGCACCCGGCCTAGAAGGAAGAATGGTTGGGGTTTTGAGTGTGGGGAAGGAGGCGGGGAGGCATTGGGGGAGAGATGGTATTCGGTGGGTTTTTGTGCAGCTAGAGAGGTTAGGTGCTATTCATGGGCAGGATGCCCATGGCACGGGGTGTGTGATCCCCGTGGGTTCAAATGGCGGGAACTTTATTTGTAGAAGGCGAGGGCGCAGATGAGCATGAGGGCGCCGTAGGCGGCGCCGGCGGAGCAGGCGATGGTCCAGCGTTTGGGTTGGGCGGTGATCCAGTCGATGCCATCGCGCATGAGGTAAGGCATGCCGACGTAGAAGAGGCCGGCGATGATCCAGGCGTAGGCGAGAATGGGAAGGAGGAGGCGTGATAGGGGTGGTTGGAGGAAGGCGGCGGCAAGGACGGGGCAGGCGGCGAGGAGGAGGAAGAGACCGAAGGCGCGGACGGCGAGGAATTCGTCGGAGAAGGTAATGATGAGGAAGAAGCCGACGGGGATGGCGAGTTGGACGAAGCGCCGGACGGTGAAGAACTCGCCCAGGTCCATGTTATTGATGAGCATGTAGCACCAGAGCGCATCGACGGCGAGGATGACGACGCCGACGGTTTTGTTACGTGGAAATTTTTTGAGCCAGGCGCCGACTTTATCGGCTTGGAAGAGGCAGTAGACGTGCAGGACGATGAGGAGGATGCCAAGGACGATCCCGGTGGGGCGGAGGGCGATGTCGAGGTAGAGAAGATCGTAGAGTTGGGACATCTGGTCAGGGACTGGGAACTATGCTGGGAAAGAGGAAGGGAGCTGGATGGGAGAGGAAACCACGAATCGGCGGGAATGCACACAAATTTCTAGCGAGAAGGAGGGGGGCGTTGGGGGTGAGAGGGCTAGGTGGCGAGAGGCTGTTTCCGGGCGATAT
Organism: Verrucomicrobiota bacterium; assembly: GCA_039182965.1. Classification (GTDB taxonomy): domain Bacteria; phylum Verrucomicrobiota; class Verrucomicrobiia; order Verrucomicrobiales; family DEV007; genus JBCDBW01. Next base: position 33,071 of record JBCDBW010000034.1, on the reverse strand, counting down.
TTTTGTGTGTGCGCGCGGCTGCGGCGGTGGGGCGGGGTAAGGATTGTGGGGTGGGAGCGGGTGTTCCGTAGAGGGTGAAGCCGGTCGATTCGGTGATGTGGATGGGGAGGATTTGGCCGGTCATGCGGGCGGTATTGCCTTCGAAGATGACGATCTTGTTGTGGGAAGTGCGACCGGAGAGGCGGTCGGCGCGTGTTTTGGACGGGCCTTCGCAGAGGACCTCTTGGAAGGAGTCGACGAGGGCTTGGTTTTTGGCTTTGGCAAGTTCGCTGACAACTTTGAGGAGGTCTTGGTTGCGCTCTTCTTTGACGCGCTCGGGGAGTTGATCGGGCATTTCCGAGGCGGGCGTATCGCGGCGTTTGGAGTATCGGAAGACGAAGGCGTTGTCGAAGCCGACGCGTTGGACGGCGTCGCGAGTGGCGAGGTAATCGTCTTCGGTTTCGCCGGGGAAACCGACGATGATATCGGTGGTAATGGCGATGCCGGGGCGGGCGGCTTTCATGGCATCGCAGATGGCGATGAACTTGTCATTGGAGTACGGGCGGCGCATCGCTTTGAGGATGCGATCGGAGCCGGACTGCATGGGGAAGTGGACGTGGGAGCAGAGTTTAGGGAGATAGGTGAAGGCGTCGACGAGGTCTTTGCGGTATCCGATGGGGTGCGGGGAGGTGAAGCGGATGCGTTCGATCGCGTCGACTTCGTGAACGGCTTCGAGGAGTTGCACGAAGGGGCTTTTACCGTTGACGCGGGGGAGTTCGGTGCGGCCGTAGAGATTGACGATCTGGCCGAGGAGCGTGACTTCTTTGACGCCTTGATCGGCGAGGGCTTTGACTTCATCGACGATTTGTTCGATGGATCGGGCGCGTTCTTTTCCCCGGGTGTAGGGGACGATGCAGAAGGAGCATTTCATATTGCAGCCCTGCATGATGGAGACGAATTCGGAAGCGCGATAGGTTTTGTTTGTGTGATCACGGATCGTGTTTTGTGAGCCGGATTCTTCTTCGGTATCGACGATGGAGACGCGCAGGTCGTCCATATCGCGTTCCGCTTGTTTTTGGACGATGGCTTCCACGTGATCGACGACGGCGTGATATTTTTGAGTGCCGGTGACGAGGTTGAGGTGGGGGAGGTTTTCGAGGAGTTCGGCGCCGCGGCTTTGGGCCATGCAGCCCATGAGGCCGAAGACGATATTGGGGTTGCGTTGGCGTTGGCGACCGGCCATGCCCATTTTTCCGAGGGCTTTTTGTTCGGCTTGATCGCGGACCGAGCAGGTATTGATGAGGATGACGTCGGCGTCGTTTTCGCTCGGCGTCATGGTGTAGCCTCGGTCGACGAACATTTGGGCGACTTGTTCGGAGTCGCGTTCGTTCATCTGGCAGCCATAGGTTTTGATGTAGACCTTGGGCATGAGACGAGGAGTTTAGGCGGGAAATGGGGGGGAGGCAAGGGGCGGGGGATTGGAAGCACGGGTGGGTGCGAGTTTTCTTTGGCGATGGGGTGTTGGACTTCGGGAGGTGCGGGGGGGGAGCGGGGCATGCAAGGTGCTCGATCACGGGCAGGATGCCCGTGGCACGGGGAGTCAGGGGCGGTTGTGCGGGTAGGGGTGTTGGACTTCGGGAGGTGTGAGGGGGAGGGGGGCACGTAAGGTGCTCGATCACGGGCAGGATGCCCGTGGCACGGATGGACAGGGGGCGGCTTGGGAGGTAGGATGTTGGGGGCGTGGATCTGGAGATAGACGAGTTTATATTGTATCTGGCGACCGAGCGGGGGCTTTCGGAGAATTATCAGCTATCGACGCGGTCGAGTTTAGAGCGGGTGATGGGGTGGCTGGAGGAGACGCGGGAGCGGCGGATTTGGGGGAAAGTTCAACTCGAGGATCTGACCGCGTATCTGATGTGGCGCAAGGAGAGAGGTTTGTCTGCAGCGAGTCTTCGGCTGGAGATTATTGCGCTGAAGATCTTTTTTCGGTGGCTTCAGGGGCGTGGGAAAGTGCCGATAGACGTGGCCGAGGGGGTGATGTCTCCGCGTTTGGAGAAGTATCTGCCGGATACCTTAAACGAGGAGGAAGTGGAGCGGCTTTTGGCTTCGATTGATGGGGGGAAGCTTTTGGATTTACGGGACCGAGCGATTTTGGAATTGCTGTATGCGAGTGGTTTGCGGGTTGGGGAGTTGGTGAAGGTGCGCTTGGACGAGTTGAACGAGGAAGCGGGATTGGTTCGGGTGACGGGGAAGGGGAACAAGACGCGGCTGGTGCCGGTGGGGAAGCGGGCGATGGAGGCTATTGATCGGTATGTGGTGAAGGAGCGACCGCGTTTGGTGAAGGACGGGCGGACGGGAAACGAGGTTTTTCTGACGGTGCGCGGGGGCAAGATGACGACGCAACGGGCGTGGCAGATCGTGAAGGACCGCGTGAAGGCGGCAGGCATCGAGATGAATGTGTATCCGCACATGTTGCGTCATTCTTTTGCGACGCATTTGTTAGGGCATGGGGCGGATTTGCGGATCATCCAAGAGATGCTGGGGCACGCGGATATTTCGACGACGCAGATCTACACTCATGTGGATCAGAAGCGTTTGAAGGAAGTGCATCGGGCCTACCATCCGCGTGGGTAAAGGCAGATTTGAACAGGAGGAAACAGGGGTAGCAGGAGATTTTTTTAACCACAAATGGGTGCGAATGAGCAGGATTGGTTGATTCGCGCCCGCTGGGCATAGCTGCCGAAAGGGGATTACGGGTCGTCTTTAGTATTCCATCCGTTTTTGTCTCCGGTCAGGCGGCGGCACCGGCGTGCGGCTATGACTAGTGCCGCGATGGACGCGATGAACGCGGTGATGGCAAACCCGTTTGGAGATACTGAGCCTCCCGACCATGCGGCTCCCATTGATGACATTGCCCAGGCGAAACAACAAACCGCTGAAGAGAAGAGAGCGATCAGGATTGCGCAGGTCCATATCATCGCAGGTTTGGTTCCGAAGATAAGGCCGATGGTTGGCAGTATGCCGAAGACCACGATTAATAAGATTGCTTCCGTCATTGAGGCCCAATGAGCTATCGTCATTTTGCTCCAAGGAATGTCGATGCGGAAATTGATAATGGTGATTGATTCATCGATTTGCACGGATGGCAGCCAGTGCGTGAAGGGAGTAGTGTGAATGGCATTGTATCCAAGGTGGATATGGCGGGCGAGCGGGCTGCTCGCCCCGTTCTTTTCTCAATGAGCTTCGAAGGGCACGCGCTACCGGGTGGTGAGAGGAAGGAACTGGGTCAGGAGTCGCCTTTGGAGAAGATTTGGGCGAGGGCGGTGGTTCGGTGGTTGAAGATGCGTTCGAGGGTGGGGCGGACCAAGAAAGGGTGGGCGATTTTCCCGAAGATGGAGAAGGGGACTTCGTAGGCAATGCGGTCTAGGAAAGTGACGCCGGCATTGTCGGGGGCTTCGGTGACTTCGTGGTAGTGATACCAGAGTTTGTAGGGGCCGACCCGTTGGTCATCGACGAAGGAGTGTCGTGGGCGGATGTGTTTGATTTCGGAAATCCAGGTTTGTTTGCCGAACAAGGGAACGCCGACACGGTATTCGATGAGGAGGCCGTTGGTCATTTCTTCGGGGAGTTCGGTGATGATCTCGAAGTCGAGATCATCGGGGGTGATCCGGTTGAGATTGGTGGGGGTTTTGATGAAGTCCCAGGCTTCGTCGAGCGTGGTGGGCAGGGTTTGCGAGTGTTCGAGCCAATACATGGGAGGGACGGACCGTTGAGGAACAGCAATTAACAATTAGGAATCAGGATTTGGAGGGTGGGGGATGGATTGGTGGAGCCAGTCGAGGTAGTTTTCGTGGCCGTGGGGGATTTCGAGGGCGATGATTTCGGGGGTATCGTAGGGGTGACTGGAGTGGAGAAAAGATTCGAGTTGGGGATAGGCAATGCGGGTGGTTTTGATGAGAGCGAGGGTTTCATGGTCGGACTGGATGGCTTGATTCCAAGCGTATATGGATTCGATGGTGGGGATGATATTGACGCAGGCGGCGAGTTGATTCTCGACGAGAAGTGTGCCAATTTGACGCGCTACATCGGGATTGGGGAAGGTGGAGAGGACGAGAAGAGGCTGTGGAGTGTCCATGGTGTGGTGATTATAGGAAGAAACCGCGACGAGGGTGAAGACGGGATTTGTTGAGAAGCTGATTGAGCGGGTGGACCGGCTGGAGCCTGAGGAAGTGCAGGCGAGTTTGGTGCGTTTGTTGCGGGAGAAGGGATTTTTGGAGCGGGTATTTGATGCTCTGCAGGAGGGGGTGATTGTTTTGGATCGGGCGGGGCGGATTGCGTATATCAATGGGGCGGCGTGTCGATTGTTTGGGTTGGAGGCGAAAGAGAGCGTGGGGATGGAAATTGACGCTCGCTTGAAGGGGTTGAACTGGGAATCGCTGGCGCGGGCCGGGAAGGTGGTCAGCCGTGATCTGGAAGTGTTTTACCCGGAGAACCGGTATTTGAATTTTTACGTGGCACCGATCGAGGAGGGGGAAGGTTCTGAAGGAACGATGTTAGGGCATGTAATGATTGTGCGCGACATCACCAAGGACCGACGGGTTGAGGAGGAAAAGATTGAATCGGAGCGATTGTCGGCGTTGACGATGTTGGCAGCGGGAGTGGCGCATGAGTTGGGAAACCCGTTGAATTCTCTGACGATTCACTTGCAATTGATGGAGCGTAAGCTGGCGAATTTACCGGAGGATGTGCGGGGATCGTTGGAGGAGTTGGTCGGAATTTCGCGGGATGAGATCAAAAGATTGGATTTCACGATCTCGCAATTTTTGGGCGCTATTCGTCCGACTCAGCCGCAGTTGGAATTGACGGATGTGAATCAATTGGTTGAAGAGTCTGTGCGATTTTTGGAGGTGGAAATGGCGGATCGAAAGATTGTGATCGATTTGGATTTGGGGGTGGGGTTGCCTTTATTACCGATGGATCGGAATCAATTTAAGCAAGCGATATACAACTTGGTGAAGAACGGGGCGGAAGCGATTGGGGATCGGGGGACGATCCGAGTGGAAACGGCGGCGACGGAGTATAACGTGATTGTTCGTGTGGAGGATGATGGGGCGGGCATCAGTGCGGAGGAGATGGGGAGTTTGGGGCAGCCGTATTTCACGACGAAGGAGCGGGGGACGGGTCTGGGGTTGTTGATTGTTCGCCGGATTGTGCGTGAGCATGGAGGGGAAATAGAGTTTGAAAGTGAGGAGGGCCAAGGGACGCGGGTGACGGTGTATTTGCCGACGGTGGAAAAGCGGGTGCGATTCTTGGAATCGGGCGAATTGACGCCGGAAGAGGAAGCGGTGGTGGGCTTACAGGAGAGCGAGGCCGAGGGTGGGCCGAAACCGGCGAAGGGGCGAGTGGTGGGTGATCGGTCTGGGGAAGACAAGGGTGGAGCCGAAGAGGACGTGGGCGCATGATGGACGAGGCGGTTGTTTTGATCGTGGATGACGAGAAGCACACCCGGGACGGGTTGCGGATGTCGTTGGAGGACGAGTTCGATGTTTATGCGGCGGCGAACATCGGGGAGGCGCTGGAGGTTTTAAAAGCGGAGGCGGTGGACGTGATGGTGACGGACTTGCGGCTGGGCAGCGAGGATGGGATGGATTTGGTGGAACAGGCCTTGGGATTCCCGCGCGCTCCGATTTGCATCATGATGACGGCGTATGGATCGGTGGACACGGCGGTGGAAGCGATGAAGCGAGGGGCCTATCACTTCGTGACGAAACCGTTGAACATCGACGAGCTTGAGATACTAATCAAGCGGGCTCTGCGAAGCCGGGAAGTGGAGGATGAGAATCGGTCTTTAAAGAGGCAGGTGGAGAAGCAATATGCGGTCTCTAACATCTTGGGGCGTTCCGCGGCGATCGAGCATGTGTTAGAGACGGTGGAGCAGGTAGCTCCGACGAAGACGACGGTCTTGATTGAGGGGGAGAGTGGGACGGGCAAGGAATTGGTAGCCCATGCGATTCACAACTTAAGCGGAAGGCCGAAGTCTAGGCTTGTGATCGTGCATTGCGCGGCTTTGAGTGCGCAATTGTTGGAGAGTGAATTGTTCGGGCATGAGCGTGGGGCATTTACGGGCGCGACGGAGAAGCGGATTGGGCGATTTGAACAGGCAAACGGGGGGACCTTGTTTTTGGATGAGATTGGGGAGATTGACTCGGGAACGCAGGTGAAACTATTGCGAGCTCTGGGGGAGCGGGTGATTGAGCGGGTGGGAGGGAATGATTCGATAGCGGTGGATGTGCGGGTGGTGGCGGCGACGAACAAGCATCTGGAAGCATTGGTGGCGGAGGGAGCGTTTCGCGAGGATTTATATTATCGGTTGAACGTGGTGAAAGTGGTGATGCCGCCGTTGCGAGAACGGCGTGAGGATATTGTTTTGTTGGCGCAGGCTTTTCTGAAGGAATTTGCGGAGGAGAACGGGAAGCCATATCGGGAGTTGAGTGCCGAGGCGATGCAGGCATTGGTGCGATATGATTGGCCGGGGAACGTACGTGAGTTGCGAACGGCGATTGAGCATGGCGTGGTGATGAGCAAGGGGCCGAAAATTACGCTGCGTCATTTGCCCGAAGTTGTGCGGCGGGGCGAGGGAGTCGGTTCATTGCGTAGCGGGGCGGGAAGTGGCCGTCTTTCGGGGGGGAGCAGTCTCAATTTGGAGTCTGCGGAACAGGCGATGATTGAGCGGGCCTTGGAGCGGACCTCGGGAAACCGCACGGAAGCGGCGCAGTTGCTGGGGATCAGCCGTCGGACGTTGCAGCGAAAATTGAAGGCTTTTCAGGAAGAGATTTCCGACTAGGATACCTTTCCCGATGGCGGAGGGATCCGTCCTATAAGATATGGCAGACGAGGAGGTATTAGAAAGGCCCCGGAAGGAAATCAGCGCGGCGGTGATCATTCGCCGCGCGCTATATTTGATCCTAATGATCTGGCTTTTGTGGTTTTACTTGGGGCTAGATTTTCGTGGTTTGAACACGCCGCAGGGGATTGATCAGGCTCAGGTGGCAAGGGAGATTGAGCGGGGGAACGGTTTTGAGACGAAGTTGGTAAGGCCGCTGGCGCTCCATCAGGTGAATGTTTCCAAGGAGTCGGAGGAGGAGTGGGTTTCGATGGCGGGTTTGCAGGACACATACAATGCCCCATTGAACCCCTTGGTGAATTCTTGGGCCTTGCGGTTGGTGAAGGATTGGGAGTTTGACGAGGCGCAGCCGGTGTATTTCCCCGATCTTCTTATTGCGGGAGTATCGGTGTTTTTGTTTATGGCATCGGTGGGAGTGACGTATCTTTTGGTGTCACGAGTATTCGACACTCGGATTGCTTCGGTGACGGTGGCTTTGATGTTGCTGTGTGAGATGCTGTGGAATTTTGCGCAGAGTGGATTGCCGCAGATGCTGATGTTGTTCCTCTTCGTCTTCTCGATGTATTTTTTATACAAGGCTATTGAGAATGCGGAGGCGAAGAGATCACCGTTTCTCTGGATTGCGTTATGTGGTGGATTCATGGGGTTGCTCACATTGTCACATTGGTTGGCGGTTTGGGTTTTCATTGGGTTGTTTATCTTTGTCGCGGTATTTTTCAAGCCGCGCGGAGTGACGGCCTTTTTGTTACTAGCTGTTTTCTTAGTGATTGTAGCGCCCTGGTTGATTCGGAATGTGACCGTGTCTGGGACTCCGGTGGGATCATCCTTTTACGCGATCTACAATGGACTGGCGGCGTCGGGTGAGGATTTCGCGATGCGAAATTATGATCCGGACACGAACCCGCTTTCGCTTGTTGGGATGCGAATGCGCTTGATTCTGAATTCGCTGGCACAGGTAACCGATTTATATGCGAGCTTGGGTTCGATTGTGGTGGCGCCACTATTTTTTCTTTCGTTGCTTCATCCATTTAGGCGTCCCGAGATTGCCTTGTTTCGGTGGGGTATCCTGTTCATGTGGCTCACAGCTGTTGTAGGGATGTCGGTCTTTGGGGTAAGGATGGGCCAGATTGATTTTAATCAGCTGCATTTGCTATTCATACCTTTGATGACGGCGTATGGGTTGGCGTTTCTATCGGTGATATGGACGCGGATGGGGCTGCCGACGCAGTATCAGTTAGTGCGGAACGGTCACTTTATTATTGCTTTGGCCATTAGTGCGTCGCCGTTGCTTTTGAAGATGCCGGGGGACACGATATTCAACCTTCGGATGAAAGGGTTGTCGTCGTGGCCGCCGTATATTCCCAGTTACATTTCGAAACTGGGCGACTGGACGGAAGAGAATGAGGTGATGGTATCGGACATGCCATGGGCGGTGGCGTGGTATGCGGACCGAGTGTCGGTGTGGTTACCGGCGACGCGGGAGCAATATGACGAGCTGGCTCGGTATGGGGCGCGACGTGATACGCCATTTGCGGGAATTTATTTGACGCCGATATCCATCAACGAACGCCTTTCGACAGGAGTCATGCGCGGGGAATATGAGGAGTGGGCGGATCTGATAATTTATGGGCGCAACCGCATATTGGGAGTTCCGATGCCGACGGCGAACTTTCCTTTTCCGGTGGGTGTGCCCTTACCGGTGGATGGGCAGACGTATTTGTTTACGGACAGTCCCAGCCGGATTCAGTTTGATTGATAGGAGGGCGGTGCTGAGGAGTCACTGCGGCGTAAAAACGATGGTCTAGACCGCTAAGTTGTCTAATTGATTGATTTTCGTGGTATTGGTCGAAGTGTAATAGTTGGAGAAGGATCCGAGGAATGGCAGAAAAGAAGAAGACAGTTGGGAAGAAGGCTAAAGTGGAAGAGGAGGATGAGCGGGACTTCGAAGAGGCCTTGGGGGCCTTGGAAGAGATCGTGGAAGCGATGGAATCGGATCGGATGCCTTTGGCGGATATGTTGACAAAGTATGATGAGGGGACGCGCTTGTTGAAGTTGTGTCAGCGGCGAATTGATGAGGCGCAGGCGAAGATTGAACTTATTTCGCGGAAAGCGGAGAGTGACGAGGTGGAGTTGGTGGACTTTGATCCGAGTGAGGTGGAAATGAATGAGTCGACCGTGCGCAGGGAGGTGAGTCGCAACAGAGAGGAAGGAGAAGAGATTGAGCTCCTTTGATTCAGGCGGGAGAGGTGAACCGTTGAGCAAAGACGGCGAAGGAGTATTGCCAGCGATCTGCGGGCCGGAGGATTTGAAGGCGCTGGCTGAGTCCGATTTGGAACAGCTTGCTTCAGACATTCGTGCGGAGTTAATTGAAGCGTTGTCGAAGACGGGGGGGCATTTGGGGCCGAACCTGGGGGTGGTGGAGTTGACGATTGCGATGCATCGGGTTTTTGACACACCGCGGGACAAGTTTGTTTTTGATGTGAGCCATCAGGGGTACGTGCACAAGATGCTGACGGGTCGCTGGGACAAGATTGGGACTATTCGTCAATATGAGGGGTTGAACGGGTTTTTGCTGCGCTCGGAGAGCGAGCATGATTGTTATGGAGCGGGCCATGCGGGAACGGCATTGTCGGCGGCGTTAGGAATGGCGGCGGCGAGGGATTTGAAGGGGACGGATGAGCATGTCGTGTGTGTATCGGGTGATGCAGCCTTTACCTGTGGGCCGACGTTTGAAGCGTTGAATAACGTGGCGGAGTCGACGAAGAAACTGATCATTGTTTTGAATGACAATGAGTGGTCGATCGGAAAGAACGTGGGGGCGATTTCCAAGTATTTTAATGCTTTGCAAACTCATAGCACCTATGCGCATTTACATGACAAGGCGGCGGATTTCATTGAGCGATTGATGGGGAAATCGGTGCGGAAGTTTGCGGGGAAGGTCGAGGAGAGTGCGAAGAACTTATTGTTGCCGAGCGTTTTGTTTGAGGAGTTTGGGCTGAGGTATTACGGGCCGATCGACGGGCATGACACGGCTTTGTTGATCAAGACTTTTGAGTTTTTGAAGGAGCAAAGTGAGCCGTCGATTCTCCATATTATTACGGAGAAGGGGCGCGGGTATCAGCCGGCCTTGGACAATCCGATGAAGTTTCATGGGTTGGGGCCCTACAAGACGGAGACGGGGGAGACGCCGCCTTCGGGCGAGGCTACTTATTCGCAGGTGTTTGCCGAGGCGGTGGCGAAATTTGCGAAGGGGGACGACAAGGTGGTGGCGATCACGGCGGCGATGCCAAACGGAACGGGTTTGGTGAAGTTCCAGGAGGAAGTGCCGGAGCGATATTTTGATGTGGGGATTGCCGAGGAGCATGCGGCGTTGTTTGCGTGCGGGTTAGCGACGCAGGGGGTGAAGCCGTTTCTGGCGATTTATTCCACGTTTTTTCAGCGAGCCTATGACATGGCGATCCATGACATTGGGATTCAGAATTTGCCGGTTCGTTTATGCATGGATCGGGCGGGTTTGAGCGGGGATGATGGGCCGACGCATCACGGGTTGTTTGATATTGGATATTTGCGGCATGTACCGAACTGGGTGTTCATGCAGCCGAAGGACGAAGAAGAGTTTGTAGATATGCTTTGGACGATGGCGCAGTATGGCGATGGGCCGATCGCGGTGCGGTATCCACGCGGGGTGGGGACGGGGGCGAAGCCGAAGGATGAGCCGGAGTTATTGGAGATCGGGAAAGCGGAGGTCGTGGAGGAGGGAACGGATGTGGCTTTGTTTGGGCTGGGGTTTTTGTTTGAGATGGCGGTGGAGGCGAAGGAGAAGTTGGAAGAGTTGGGGTATTCGGTAGCCTTAGTGAACCCGCGGTTTATCAAGCCTCTGGACGGGAATTGTCTTGAGCGGATGGCGAAGGCGTGCGGGGTATTTTGCACCTTTGAGGATCATAGTTTGCACAATGGATACGGGGCGGCGGTGATCGAGTATTTGAATGACGCGAGTCAGCGGGAGGAGGAGCCGGTGCCGCGACCGGTGGTGGAGCGGATTGGGTGGCCGGACGAGTTTGTGGAGCATGGGAAGGTTCCTATTTTGCGTGAGAAGCATGGTCTGACAGCGGCGGCGGCGGTGGAGAAAGTGTTGCGGCATTTGCCGAAAGGAAGGAAGAAGTTGGAGGAGGCGAAGAAGAAGGCGGCGGCGGCGTTGGAAGTGGGGTGAGGGGCTTTGGGCGTTAAGTCTTTGATTCGATTGAAGGGACGAGATCGGGATCGTTTTGTATAGCGTCGGGGAAAGAGGGGTATTGGGGGGACCAGCCGAGGGAGCGGAGTTTGAAGTTGGTGATTTGTTTGTGGGTCCAGGCGCGTTTGCGTTTGGTATCGGCGGGGGCGACGGGAGGGAGCGGTTTGTTGAAGTGGGCGGCGAGGAACTCGTAGCAAGCGCGTTGGGTGAGGGGGGTATCGTCGGTGACGTTGTAGATTTGGCCGGTGGCATTGGGGGTTTGGACGAGGAGGGAGAGGGCGGATACGATATCGTTGCGGTGTATTTGGTTGAGGTATCGGGTGGGGTGGGTTTCGTCTTCTTCGATGGTGGCAGTGCCTTCGAGGAATTTCTTAAGGTGGACGGAGCGGGAGGGGCCGTAGATACCGGCGAGGCGGGCAACGGTGCCATTCCTGGAGAGGATCAGATCTTCGGTTTCGCGTAGGATCCGGCTGGTTTCGCGTTCGGGCATGGCGGGGGAGTCTTCGGTGACGATGGAGCCGTCTGTCTGGGGGTAAACGGAGCTGGAGGAAGTGAAGAGAATACGGCTATTGGGAAAGAAATGGTGGAGGGATTGGGTGGCTTCGAAAAAGACGGAGCGATAGGCGTCGGCACCGCCACGGCCGGAGCTGGCACAGAGGATGATGTTAGCGGGGGCGGTGATTTTGGTGGCGAGGTGGGCGATTTCCCATCGGTTGGCGAGATCGCAGGGGAGGGCGGCGTAATCGTTGGCGGCGTCGAGGTTGGTGGCATGGTCAGGGGTTTTGGTGATGCCGACGATTTCATGGCCGGCGTCGTGGAGGCGTTTGGCGAGGGGTTCGCCCACGTAGCCGAGGCCGATGACGAGGATGGATGTTTTCTCGGGAGGCACGAAGTTTGGTTTTGAGTGGGAGCGTTCCTGTTGAGTCGTTCGGGTGCGGCGGGCGGCCGGATCAACTTCCCAGATCGGAAATCGAGTCGGGTGCGAGGGGTGGCGACCAGTTTTGGTATTTCTCGGGGTCGTTAAAGTAGCGGACAAGGCCTTCGGTGACGGCGTCGGCATATTCCTGGAAAATGCTGGGATCATCCTTAGCGGCGTTCTGGATGCGATCGTAGACGCCACGGTCGTTCATCACGTAGGGCTCGAGGAATATCACGGGGCACAAGTAGCTACGGGTGGCGAGGAGGTTTCGGCTGAAGACGCCGGGGTGTTCGTTGACGCGGCGGGCGAAGGTGCCGTCGTAGGCGAAGCGGGGCATCCCGGTGATATCATCGAAGGCTTCGGCGACGGCGGTGCAGAGGGGTATTTCTTCGTCGTGGATGCCTTGGACAAGGCGGAGGAGCATTTCGAAGCGTTGGTCATCGGCGCTGATTTCGCCGAGGCTGTAGGTTCCGTTGCAGAGGATGTGGTAGTGGTTTTTGTTGCGGAGGGTGGGGCGGGCGGGGTTGCCCCATTTTTCGGCGTTCATGTGGAGGCAGAGAATGAGATCGGGTTTGATGACATTATTGACGAGGCGGGCGCGATCGCGGATTTCCTGTGAGCGATAGAACATTTTTTCGCTTTGCCATTGAACGGTGAATTGGGGACCTCCGGGAAGTTGCTCGGTGGCGTTGGAGTAGGAGGCGGGCGGAGGATCGAACCCGGCCTCGACGAGGTAGCGGGTAGCGAGGTCTTCAAAATCTTCGGGGCGGGTGTTGGTGACGGGCTCGAGATCGGTGCGGAGGAGGGTGACGGTGGCGCCTTTCTCCTCGAGGTCGGTTTTGAGGAGTTTGGCGACCTTGAGAGTCATGGTGCCTTCTTCGACGGGTTGATCGTCGCCGATTTGGAACCATCGTTCTTCCATTCGGGCCCATTTGCCTCCGATGTGACCGGGATCGATGGCGACGTGGATATCGGCGAGCGGTTTTGCGGGGGTTGTGTTTTGCCTGAGGATTTCCGTGGGAGTCCAGAAGGGGGTAGCCTGGGAGCGGAGCTGTTGTTGTCGAGCAGTTGCTTCCTGCTCATCGGTGGCGAACTCGAAGAGGTAGGCTGGGAAATCCTTGCGTTTCGTGGAGCGAGTGATCTCGGCGTATTTCGGTCGTATTTTGATAGTTGATTTGTACGAGGGGCCGTTGCTGTAGATTTTTTCGAGGGCGGAGACGAAGTCTTCGCGGGTGATGGATCGTTGGAATGGGTCTAGTTTTTGCCATTCCGGCGGATCCGCGAGGAGGCTGAGATTGAAGTGATTGGGATCGGGGGGGCGGTGGCAGCTTGTGATGGAGAGGAGGGTGAGGAGGGCGACAATCGTGCAGAAAGCGGGTTGGGGCAGGGAGCGATCGGCGACGAAAGAAGTTGTCATTTTAGATGGAGACCTCATTTTCAGGACCTTGGCTCTCGAGATTCTTATTGAACTAGAGAGCGGAAATGAACCTGCGCAAGCTGTGAGCGACGAGGCGGACACGATACGAATTTTGTTTTTGGGGGACATAGTTGGGGAACCGGGTCGGAAAGCGGTGATCAACTCGTTGCCTCGGGTCAAGGTGGAGCGGGGGATTGATTTTATTATTGTGAACGGGGAGAACGCGGCTGGGGGACGCGGTATCACGCCGAAGATCAGCATTGATTTGTTGCGGGCTGGAGCGGCGGTGATTACGACGGGAGATCACGTGTGGGATCAGGCGGAAATTGTCCCTTATTTTGAAACGGAGCCGCGCTTGTTACGGCCAGTCAATTATCCTAAGGGGACGCCGGGCGCGGGCTCGGTGGTCTTGGAATCTGCGAAAGCGAAAGTGGGGGTGATCAACGTTCAGTGTCGGACGTTCATGCGCCAGGAGTTGGAGAATCCGTTTTTGGCAGTGCGTGAAGAGTTGAAACGGGTCGTTGAAGAAGAGGGGGCACAGGTGGTGTTTGTCGACGTGCATGGGGAGACGACGAGTGAGAAGATCGCGATGGGGCGTGCGTTTGACGGGCGGGTATCGGCGGTGGTGGGGACGCACACGCATGTGCAGACTGCGGACGAACGGATCTTTCCCGGGGGGACGGCCTTTTTGTGTGATGCGGGGATGTGCGGACCTGATGACTCGATATTGGGGCGGAAGGTGGATTCGATCTTGCATCGGTTTTGGACGAGTATGCCATCGACGATCCCGGTGGCGAAGGGACTGGTGCGGATGTGTGGGGCGGTGGTAGACGTGGAGGTGGGGACGGGGCGGGCGGTGGGAATTGAGCGCTTTATGGAGGAGTATTTACCGGAGGGGACTGCTGCTGGTGGGGGTTTGGGTGGGGTGTGGTGTGGCGGAGGATCGGAGCGGCGTGGTCCCTTGGTGAAATGATCGACTGGTGCGGTTGATCGGTGTGGTGGGTTTTTTTGAAAGGTTGCCAGATGCGTTCAGGGTTTGTTTGTATCCCGATGCCGGTGTTTCAGCAGCCAAACGAATTCCCGAGCGGGCGGGAGTTTCAGTGTTTCTAGATTTGCAAAGGCGAGGCTTTATGAGGCTGTTGGCGGGGTTTGGAAAGTAGCGTGAGGCCTTGTGGGGAGGGGGATTGCGGCGATTCGAAAATTTGAGAAAATGGGGCAGAATTGTTTTGACAGGGAGGTCGATTTTGCTAGGTTCTGGCTCGCTTCGTTCCAAGAGGGTGTAATTCGGTCGTTTTGCTGGGTGTTTTCACGGTTGGCTTGACGGGAGAATTGCCCTTTTTTTTCGTGGCGAAAACCATTTCTGCTCTTGTAGCTCAGGGGTAGAGCACTTCCTTGGTAAGGAAGAGGTCACGGGTTCAAATCCCGTCAAGAGCTCTGGCATCCGGCGAAACGACAAGCAGCAAAATCCAGTATCACTAACCAACACCAAATTCAGAGGCAGCCCAAGAAGCACTCCCAGAAAAGCAATGGCTAAAGAAGCGTTTCAGCGAAACAAACCGCACGTTAATGTCGGCACGATTGGTCACGTGGACCATGGCAAGACGACATTGACGGCAGCGATTACCAACACACTTGCCGAAAAGGGCAATGCCGAGGCGAAGGGATACGATCAGATTGATGCGGCGCCTGAGGAGAAGGAGCGTGGCATCACGATTGCGACGGCGCACGTGGAGTATGAGAGTGACGATCGACATTACGCGCACGTCGACTGTCCTGGGCACGCTGATTACGTGAAGAACATGATCACGGGTGCGGCGCAGATGGACGGAGCGATTTTGGTGGTGAGCGCGGCGGACGGGCCGATGCCGCAGACGAGGGAGCATATTTTGTTGGCGCGCCAAGTGGGTGTGCCGGCGATAGTGGTGTTTATGAACAAGACCGATCAGGTGGACGATGAAGAGCTGCTTGAGTTGGTGGAGATGGAAGTGCGTGATCTGTTGACGCAGTACGAGTTCCCTGGGGATGACATTCCGATTGTGAAGGGTTCGGCCTTGAAGGCTCTGGAAGGCGACGCCGAACAGAAGGAGAACATTCTGAGTTTGATCAAGGCGATTGACGAATACATTCCGGTGCCGGAGCGGCCGGTGGATCAGGATTTCCTGATGCCGGTGGAGGACGTCTTTTCGATTGAAGGTCGTGGCACGGTGGCAACGGGTCGTATCGAGCGCGGAATCGTCAAGAAGATGGAAGAGGTCGAAATTGTGGGCATCAAAGAGACGACGAAGACGACGATCACGGATATTGAGATGTTCCGCAAGCTCCTCGACGAGGGTCAGGCGGGCGACAACGTGGGGCTTTTGCTTCGTGGGGTTAAGAAGGAAGACATTGAACGCGGCCAAGTGATTGCGAAGCCGGGGACGATCACTCCGCACAAGAAGTTTTCTGCCGAGATTTATGTTTTGAGCAAGGACGAAGGGGGCCGTCACACGCCGTTCTTCAGCAATTATCGTCCGCAGTTTTATTTTCGCACGACGGATGTGACGGGGACGATCAAATTGCCTGACGGAGTGGAGATGGTGATGCCTGGTGACAATGTTTCGATGGAAGTCGAGTTGATCACGCCGATTGCGATGGAGAAGACGATTCGTTTTGCCATTCGCGAGGGTGGCCGCACGGTGGGTGCGGGTCGGGTTTCGGACATTCTTGACTAGGATCTAGGGTCTGCGTCTTGCGGGCATTATATTTGTAACAACATTCAAGTTGGCGAAAACCCGCTTCCCCTGATTGAGGGGGGCGGGTTTCACCGCCTAAACGAGCAGAAGGAAAAAAGGGGTATCAGACGGCCCCGACAGCAGCGACAACCCGAGAGAAAGAGGAATTTATAGCACTTGAATTGAGGCACGGTAGAGTATTCGTTATGAAGCCATCCTGTTACAGGACAGTAGCTCAATTGGTAGAGTAGCGGTCTCCAAAACCGTTGGTTGTGGGTTCGAGTCCCGCCTGTCCTGCCAGCCCCGGAGAACGCATTTAGAGGGGGCTCTTGATCAAGGAACCCCCCGCCAGAGTCGAATTCCATAGGAACCACGGATTTATTCATCAACACAGTCGATGTCCAAGATAACAAAATACATTGGTGAGGTTCGCGCCGAGCTTCAGAAGGCTACGTGGCCTTGGGAATCGAAAGAGAAAGAGCGTGGCTTCAAGCGATTCAAGGAACTGACGGACTCGACGATTGTCGTGTTGATTGCGATGTTGTTGCTGGGCGGGTATGTGGCCTTTTGGGACATCATCATGTTGAATGTGATGAAGGTGTTGACGCTTTAGTGTCGATGGATTTTTGGGTAGCAACTTTCATTAGAGATCGAACTTTTTACTGACTGACTGATTCATGGCAACCGTTCCGGCACCCCAAGACCAATGGTATGTCGTGCATGTTCTCTCCGGCCAGGAGCAGAAGGTGCTGAAGAGCATTTCGCGGCGGATAGAGCAGGAGGAGATGGGGGATCTAGTGTATGAGGTTCTAGTGCCGACGGAGCGGGTATCGGAAGTGAAGCGCGGAAGGAAGTCGGAGACGTCGCGGAAGTTTTTTCCGGGATACATCATTGTGAACATGAACCTGCTCGATGAGAACAACGAGTTGGTGGATCGGACGTGGTATTTTATTCAGGACACGCCGGGGGTGATTAATTTTGCGGGCACGAAGGGGAGCAAGCCGATTCCGATGAGGCAATCGGAAGTTCAGAGCATGCTGGCGCAGATCAAGGAGCGCGAGGAGCATGTGACGCCGAAGATTCAGTTTGAGGTGGGAGAAACGGTTAAAGTGGCTGATGGACCGTTTGAGAGTCAGAATGGTGTGGTGGAAGAGATTGATCCGGAGCGCGGGAAGTTGCGTGTATCGGTGAGTATATTCGGCCGGGCCACTCCGGTGGACTTGGAATATTGGCAAGTGGACCGCGCGTAGCTTGTTGGCGCAATAAGGACAGGAAACGAGATTTATTGAGATATGGCTAAGGAAGTAATTGGCACGTTGAAGCTTCAGATTCCGGCGGGGCAGGCGAACCCGGCACCACCGGTGGGGCCAGCCCTCGGACAGGCTGGGGTGAACATCATGGATTTCTGCAAGCAGTTTAATGCGGAGACGCAGAATCGGGCGGGCGACATTTTGCCGGTGGTGATCACGGTTTACAAGGACAAGAGCTTTACCTTTATCTGCAAATCACCGCCGGCGGCGGTTTTGTTAAAGAAGGCGGCGAATTTGGCATCGGGGTCTTCGGATCCCCGAAAGGACAAGGTCGCGAAGCTGACGAAGGCGCAGTTGATGGAGGTTGTGAAAGCGAAGATCAGTGATTTGAACACAGACGACGAGGAAGCTGCCGCTCGTATTATTGCGGGCACGGCTCGGCAGATGGGAATTGAAGTCGAGGGCTAGGAAGAATCAGGACAAACAAACCAGAAGAGAGCAGGAGGATCTGAGAGGGTTCGCATGGACTGCACCAAAACGATGGCGAAGAAGCGAAGTAAGAGATACGAAGAAGCAGTTAAGTTGGTTGAGGAGGGGAAGGCTTATCCATTGCCGGATGCGGTAGCGGTGTTGAAGAAATTTCCTGCGGCGAAGTTTGATCAGACAGTGACGGTATCCATTCGGATGGGTGTTGATCCCAAGCAATCTGACCAGATGGTGCGGGGAACCTGTCCTTTGCCGCATGGAAGCGGGAGAGAAGTGCGGGTTTTGGTATTTGCGCAGGGTGAGGCGGCGAAAGCTGCGGAGGCTGCGGGCGCGGAGATTGTGGGATTTGAGGACGTGATCAAGAAGGTTCAAGAGGGGTTTCAAGACTTTGATGTGGCGGTGGCGACGCCTGACGCGATGTCGGAGGTGCGGAAGCTGGGCCGGTTTTTGGGTCCGCGTGGTTTGATGCCGAACCCGAAAACGGGGACGGTAACGGAAGACACGGCGGAAGCTGTGAAGGCGGTAAAAGCGGGGCGAGTGGATTTCAAGTTGGATAAGAACGCGAACATTGCGGTGGCGGTGGGTAAGGTATCCTTTAACGAGGATCAGTTGGTTGAGAACACGGAAGCGGTTATCGAATCGGTGGTGCGTGCGAAGCCGGCGAGTGCGAAGGGCAACTACATTGAGAGTCTTACCGTGGCGGCGACGATGTCACCCGGGGTGCCTTTGGATGCATCGCCTTATGCCAAGAACTAGTTATTCTTTGGAAGGGACGAAGTCATGAAAGAACTTAAGCAAATCATCATCGACGACCTGTTGGAGCGGATCAACGAGTCGCCTTATATGTTGGTAACGGATTATACGGGGCTGACGGTGCCTCATTTTGCGGAATTGCGGAGTCGTCTACGGCAAGCGGGATCGGAGTGTCACGTGGTCAAGAATTCGTATGTCAAGCGTGCGGCGAAGGCGGTTGAACTTCCTGAGGAATTGAATGGATCGTTGTCAGGTCAGACGGCGATTGTCACGGGAGAGGAGGATATCACGGCGGCTGCGAAAGTGCTGAAGCAGTTTGCCAAGGAATTTGAGCGGCTTGAGGTGAAGGCCGGGGTGTTAGACGGGAAGTTGATATCGGCGGACCAGGTGAAGGAGTTGGCGGACATTCCTCCACGCGAGGTGTTGTTTGCGCAGTTGCTTGGGGTGATTCAGGCGCCGGCCACGAAATTGGCGCAACTTTTGAATGAGCCGGGAGCGAAAACGGCACGATTGATGAACGCATACAGCGAGAAGGAAGCGTGATAACAGAGAATTTGAAAAGATGTGCATTCGGTCCGTGAGGGCCGAGAGTGCTGAACCCAATAAATGGTTCCTCGTCGGGCGGATGGCTATTGGCCTTAAACGCATCCGGAGCTCCGGGGCGCGACGATACCGAAAGGAGAAAAAATGGCTGATATAGCAAAACTAGCAGAAGAAATCTCGGGCATTACGTTGCTTGAGGCGAAGGAACTTGTTGAAGTTCTTGAAGAGAAACTTGGCGTGAGCGCGGCTGCTCCCGTGGCAGTGGCTGCGGCAGGGGCCCCTGCTGCCGGTGGTGATGCCGGCGGTGGTGAAGCGGAGGAGAAGACGGAGTTTGACGTGGTTCTGGCGGCGGCCGGGGACAACAAGATTGCCGTGATTAAGGAAGTCCGTGGAGCCGTTGACGGTTTGGGACTGGCGGACGCCAAGAAATTGGTGGAAAGCGCTCCGACTCCGCTGAAGGAGGGCGTGAGCAAGGACGAAGCCGAAGAGATCAAGAAAAAGCTCGAAGAAGCCGGAGCGAAAGTCGAGATCAAGTAAGGTTCGTATCGTTTATTAGGAGATTTTTCCCGTGTCCTGCGCCTGTTTGAACCAACAGGCGCAGGACAAGCGGGGCCTCGATGAGCACGAAAAAAAGCAAGAAGAAAGCAGTCCATCCCAACCCAAAGAAACAAGACAGCAGAACTCGACCCATCCTCTCAACCAGCATTGCACCGACACCCGGTCTTTCGTCACTTTGTTTTACCATTACCTTTCCGGTCCCAACAAAACCCGCATCGCGAATCAAAATCGGCGGTGGGGGCTTTCTGGCGTACAGATTGACAACGATTTTCATGAAGAATTCGTGATTTTCACCCGCTAAAGTTTTGACCGACAACACTCTAAGAATTCGCCCTTACCTAAACCGCTGAACCGAACCAGAACCGTGAGCAGAACCACCACCAAGAAGACACCGCCGAAGGCAGACCGCCGATATTTTGGCGAGATCACCGAAGTTATTGAGACCCCGAACCTGATTGAGGTTCAGATTCGTTCGTATGAAGAATTCCTGCAGCAGGATGTGGCGCCGCGTGAGCGCAAGGAGATTGGATTGCAGGCGGTATTCAAGGAAGTGTTTCCAATCCAGAGCTATGACGAAAAGTTCACATTGGACTTTGCAAGCTATGAAGTGTCGGAACCGAAATTGACGTCGTTGGAGGCGCAGCGTGAGGGGGAGAGTTACAGCGCACCGCTCTATGTCACCTTCAAGCTGAAGGACGACACCGGGACAAAGGAAGAGAAGGTGTACATGGGTGAACTGCCTTTAATGACCGATCGAGGGACCTTTGTAATCAACGGGGCGGAGCGAGTGGTTGTTAGTCAGCTCCATCGGTCTCCGGGGGTATGTTTTGAAACTTCGGTTCACCTGAACGGGAAGTTGCTGCATGGGTTTCGGATTATCCCTGACCGCGGTTCTTGGATCGAGGTGCAGTTCGACACGAATGATCTTTTGTATGTGTATCTGGATCGTCGTCGTCGTCGTCGCAAGTTTTTGGCAACGACTTTTTTGCGTGCGATCGGGTTCAGCTCGGATGAGGAGATTCTGAAGCAGTTTTACACGATTGAGAATTTGAAGCTGAGCGAGAAGATGGACGAGGAGGCTTTGAGTTCCAAGGTGGTGTTCGAAGACATTCTCGATGGGGAGACTGTGGTGGCGAAGGCTTATGAGCCTCTGACCATTGGGGTGGTGCGTCAGCTGTTAACTCTGGGGACGAAAACGATTTCGGTAGTGGATTCCCGAGAGGACGACATCCTGATCAAGTCGCTGAAGAAAGACCCGGCGAGCAATGAGGAAGAGGCGTTGAAGGACATCTATCGTCGTTTGCGTCCTGGGGATCCTCCGACTATTCCGAACGCGAAGGCTTTGCTGAAGCGGTTGTTCTTTGATCCCAAAAAATACGATCTCACGCGGGTCGGACGATACAAAATCAATCAGAAGCTTGATTTGGAAGTGTCGGATGAGGAGCGCATCCTTGTACCGGAGGACTTCCTTGCTTCGATCAAGTATCTGCTGAAGTTGAAGAAGGGTGAGGGAGTGTTGGACGACATTGATCACCTCGGAAGCCGCAGGGTTCGGGCGGTGGGCGAATTGCTTTCGAATCAGTGTCGTGTGGGACTTGCGCGGACGGAGCGTCTCGTGAAGGAGCGGATGACCTTATTTGATGTGAACATCGAAGGGATGACGCCGCAGAAGTTGATTAATCCGAAAGCGCTGAGTGCGGTGGTGCGAGATTTCTTTGGTCGTTCGCAACTGAGTCAGTTTATGGATCAAATTAATCCTTTGTCGGAGCTAACGCACAAGCGTCGGTTATCGGCACTGGGACCGGGCGGATTGAACCGTGACCGAGCAGGGTTCGAGGTCCGGGACGTGCATCCTTCGCATTACGGTCGCATTTGTCCGATTGAGACGCCGGAAGGCCCGAATATTGGTTTGATCAACTCGATGAGCAGCTTTGCGCAGATCAACGAGTTCGGATTTATCGAGACTCCATACCGTCGCATTGAGAAGGGGGTGGTGAGCAAGAGGATTGAGTATCTGACGGCGGATCAGGAGGAGAAGTATCTGATTGCTCAAGCGAACAACCCGATCGACGACAAGGGCAATTTTACGATTCCGAAGATTACAGTTCGGTATCGTGGCGACTTCCTTGAGGTCGAGCCGGACAAGGCGACTTACATGGACGTATCGCCCAAACAGTTAGTCTCAGTGGCTGCGAGCTTGATTCCGTTTCTTGAGCATGATGATGCAAACCGCGCCTTAATGGGATCGAACATGCAACGTCAAGGGGTCCCATTGTTGGTATCTGAGTCGCCTTTGGTGGGCACGGGGATGGAGGGCAAAGTGGCGCAAGACTCCCGTTCGGTGGCTTCGGCGGTGGAGGCAGGGACGGTCGCGGCGGCGACGGCGGATCATATTATTGTGACGCCGGACGGGAAGTTACCCTGTAGCGAGGCGCAGTTTTTGTCGAAGCCGGAGAAGATCAAATCGAACCCTAACAAGGGTGTGCACGTTTATCCGTTGCGGAAGTTCATGCGGTCGAACTCGGGTTCCTGTATCAACCAGAAGCCAATTGTGCGCGAGGGGCAGAAGGTGAAAGTGGGTGATGTCCTCGCGGACGGACCGAACACCGAGCTGGGTGAATTGGCTCTTGGGCGCAATGTTCTCGTGGCATTCATGCCGTGGAACGGATACAACTTTGAGGATGCGATCACCATCTCCGAGCGGGTGGTGCGAGACGACGTTTACACCTCGATTCACATTGATGAATTCGAAGTGGGTGCGCGGGACACGAAGTTGGGACCGGAAGAGATCACGCGGGACATCCCGAACGTGGGTGAGGAAGCGTTGCGGAATCTTGGACCGGACGGTGTTATTCGCGTGGGCGCGGAAGTGAAGCCTGGCGATATTCTCGTGGGCAAGATTACTCCGAAGAGTGAGACTGAACTGGCGCCGGAAGAGCGGTTGTTGCGGGCGATTTTTGGTGAGAAGGCGGCGGATGTGAAGGACACCTCTTTGCGTGTGCCTTCGGGCTGCACAGGGATCGTCATGGACGTGCGGGTATCTTCACGGAATGAGTCGGCGCGGGAGAAATTGCCGCCGGCAGAGATGAAGAAACAGTTGAAGGCGATTACGGATGATCACAAGAAGAAACGTGACGAGCTTTCAGAGCAGCTGACGGAGAAACTGTCCGATATCTTGCTGGGTGAGAAGATTCCATTAGATGTCGTGAACGCCCAGAGCGGTGAGATTATCATCCCGGCGAATCGCAAGATTACGAAGACCCTTTTGCGGAAATTGGCGGCGGTGTATGATCACATTGAGATCGATCCGAGCCCGATCCGGAACAAGATTCTTGAGATCATTTCCGGGTTTGAGCAGAAGTTTGCGGATTTGGATTTGGAGCGAGAGCGAGCCTTGGACCGTATTGAGAGCGGGGATGAAGTGGATCCCGGGATCATCAAGCAGGTTAAGGTTTTTGTCGCCAAGAAGCGCAAGTTAAGCGTTGGTGACAAGATGGCGGGGCGGCATGGCAACAAGGGTGTTGTTGCGAAGATCGTTCCGGAGGAAGACATGCCTTTCCTTGAAGACGGTTCGCCGGTGGATATTTGTTTGAATCCGCTCGGAGTGCCGAGTCGGATGAACGTGGGTCAGGTTTTGGAGACGCACCTTGGGGTTGCGGCGAAGGCGCTTGGGTTCAAGGTGGCGACGCCGGTCTTCGACGGGATTCCCGAGGAGAAAGTAATGGAATACCTAGCGGAAGCGAAGAAGCAGCCCGGCTATGAATGGATTGGTTTGAACGGCAAGTCGGTCCTTTATGATGGCCGGACGGGAGACCCCTTCCATCAAGAAGTCGTTGTGGGATACATTTATATGTTGAAGCTAGGCCACTTGGTGGAAGACAAGATTCATGCGCGAGCGGTTGGTCCGTATTCCTTAGTGACGCAGCAGCCCTTGGGTGGCAAGGCGCAGTATGGCGGGCAGCGTTTCGGAGAGATGGAAGTGTGGGCGCTGGAAGCGTATGGAGCGGCTTACACGCTGCAGGAATTGCTTACAGTTAAGTCGGACGACGTGCAGGGTCGAACGCGGATATACGAAGCAATTGTTAAGGGAGACAACAATCTGGAAGCGGGGACTCCGGAATCGTTTAATGTTTTGATCAAGGAGATGCAGAGTCTTGGTCTGGATGTGAAAGCGGGTCCGGCGGGTGGTGGGGCGCCCGATCTTGATTTGGATTCTCTGACTGCATAGGTGAGAAGAGGAGATTTAAGAACTATCACAACACGTTAGACATAACTTAAGACGAGAGACATCAATCATGAGCGCGGAACCACAACTTGCTGACTACTTCGGGATGGAACAAGAGCCGGAGCAATTCGATCAGGTATCGATCACGGTGGCATCACCTGACCGGATTCGTTCCTGGAGTCGGGGGGAGGTCAAGAACCCCGAGACGATCAATTACCGCACCTTCAAACCGGAGAAGGGTGGACTATTCTGTGAGCGTATTTTTGGTCCGACGAAGGACTGGGAATGTGCCTGCGGCAAGTATAAACGGATCAAGCACAAAGGGGTGGTGTGCGATCGATGTGGGGTGGAAGTGACCCTTTCGCGTGTTCGACGTGAGCGGATGGGGCACATCGAGTTGGCGGTGCCGGTTTCGCACATTTGGTTTTACAAATGCATGCCATCGCGGATCGGATTGATGCTCGACATGAGTGCCCGGCAGTTGGAGCGGGTGATTTATTACGAGGATTACATTGTGACCGATCCGGGGAGCACACCGTTGACGCACGGGCAGCTGTTGACCGAGCTGGAGATGCGGGAAGCGGAAGAAGAGTTTGGAGACGGTTCTTTCAAGGCGGGCATGGGGGCGGAAGCAGTGCGAGAGTTACTTGCGCAAACGAATCTGCCCGAGCTGGTAACGGAGCTTGAGGAAGCGATGACGAAGACCCGTTCGAAGCAGATTCGCAAGAAGCTGGCGAAGCGATTGAAGCTGGCGCAAGGGTTTGACGGATCGACCTCACGGCCCGAGTGGATGATTCTGGATGTCTTGCCGGTGATTCCGCCGGATTTGCGTCCTCTTGTTCCGTTGGAGGGGGGTCGGTTTGCGACTTCCGATCTGAACGACTTGTATCGGCGAGTGATCAACCGCAACAATCGATTGAAGAACCTTCTTCAGTTGAAGACGCCGGACGTGATTATCCGGAATGAGAAGCGGATGTTGCAGGAAGCGGTGGACGCCTTGTTCGACAACGGTCGTCACGGCCGCGCGGTGACGGGGGCGGGGAATCGTGCCCTGAAGTCCTTGAGCGACATGTTGAAGGGCAAGAGCGGCCGTTTCCGTCAGAATCTTCTCGGCAAGCGGGTGGATTACTCGGGTCGTTCCGTGATCGTGATCGGCCCGGAGCTGACCTTGAATCAGTGCGGATTGCCGAAAAAGATGGCATTGGTTTTGTTTGAGCCGTTTATTATCCGGCGCCTCAAGGAATTGGGCTATGTGCATACGGTGCGGAGCGCGAAGAAGTTGATTGAGCGCAAGACACCGGAGGTATGGGACATCTTGGAAGAAGTGACGAAGGGGCACCCCGTCTTTTTGAATCGGGCGCCAACTTTGCACCGTTTGTCGATTCAGGCCTTTGAGCCGGTACTGATTGAGGGGTCGGCCATTCGTGTGCATCCGCTCGTTTGCACGGCTTACAATGCGGACTTTGACGGTGACCAGATGGCGGTACACGTTCCGTTGTCAATCGAGGCGCAGATGGAGGCGCGGATGTTGATGTTGGCGCCGAATAATATTTTCTCGCCATCGAGCGGACGTCCGGTGACGACGCCGTCGCAGGACATTACCCTGGGTTGTTACTTCCTGTCACACAGTCGGAAGCTGCCCTTGCGTGAGGCGGAGCGGGAGCAGTCCTTTCCGTTGTTTGAGAACACCACGGAGGTGGAATTTGCGATTGCGAACCGCAAGGTGGGCGTGCATGACATCATTCGACTGCGCAATCCGGATTACGATCCGACGGGCGAGAACCCGACGATTTACGGTGACAGCAAGCGGAAGGTGATTGAGACAACGCCGGGCCGGGTTCGTTTCAATGAGATTTGGCCAAATGCATTGGGCTTTATCAATGACACGGCGGGCAAAAAGCTGCTGAGTGACATCATCTGGCGTTGTTACCAGGTGGCGGGTCACAATGAGACGGTGGCGGCTTTGGACCGCTTGAAAGCGCTAGGGTTCAAGGAGAGCACGCGAGCGGGCATCTCGATTGGGATTACGGACATGGTGATTCCGGATGAGAAAAAGACTGAGTTGGCCTCGGCATATAAGGAACTGGAGACGGTTGAGAAGCAATATCGCCAAGGAATCATCACGGATGGTGAGCGCTACAACAAAGTCATCGACATTTGGACGCATGCCAGTGAGCAGATCACCAATGCATTGTTCCGGACTCTGGAGCATAATGATGGGAAGGCGACAGCCAATCCGCTTTATATGATGGTGGATTCAGGTGCGCGAGGCAATCGTCAGCAGATCAAGCAGCTTTCCGGCATGCGAGGTCTGATGGCGAAACCGTCGGGTGAGATTATCGAGCGTCCGATTGTCTCGAACTTCCGGGAAGGGCTCTCGGTGTTGGAGTATTTCATTTCGACGCATGGTGCGCGGAAGGGTCTTGCGGACACGGCGTTGAAGACGGCGGACTCCGGATATCTAACGCGGAAGCTCGTCGATGTAGCGCAGGACGTGATCATCACGGAGGAGGACTGCGGGACGGTGAACGGCATTGTTGTAAAGTCCATTTACGAGGGGGACGAAGAAGTTGTTGATTTGAAGCAGCGTATTTATGGTCGGGTATCGTGCGACAAGGTGCAGGCTCCGGACGGGGAAGTGGTGGTCAAGGTCAATCAATTGATTGACGAGGCCACGGCAGACAAGCTGGTGGACATTGGTCATGAACAGCTGAAGATTCGATCGGTATTGACCTGTGAATCCCAGCGTGGGTGTTGTGCGAAGTGTTACGGATTGAATTTGGCGACGCAGGAGGCCTGCAAGATTGGACAGGCCGTTGGCATTATTGCGGCGCAGTCGATTGGTGAGCCAGGAACGCAGCTGACGATGCGGACGTTCCACATCGGTGGTGTTTCGAGTCACACCTTCAAGCAGCCTCAAATCATCACGAAGAACGGTGGTTCGTTGCGGTATCAAGGGTTGCGCACGGTGCAGACCATCGAGGGTACTTTCGTTGTCTTGAACAAGAACGGGAACCTGATTCTTGAAGACAAGGACGGCCGTGAATTGGAGTCGCATCCGTTGGTGATTGGTTCCGTCATTTACAAAGCGGACGGCGACACGGTGAAGAAGGGTGAGAAGATCGTGGAATGGGACCAACACAATGTGCCGATCATTACGGAGAACGCGGGTGTGGTGGAATTCCGCGACATGATTCCGGGGATAACCGTTGCGAAGCAGACGGATGAAGCCACCGGTGTGAAGGGCATGGTCGTTATTGATCACAAGGAGGATTTGCATCCTCAGATCGCGATTGTTGATCCGAAAACGAAGGATGCCTTGGCGGTTTACTCGATTCCTTCGGGAGCGCACCTCAGTGTGAAAGAGAAGCAGAAGGTGCAAGGTGGTGTGCTATTGGCGCGGACGCCGCGGAAGGTTGCGAAAACCAAGGACATCACCGGCGGTTTGCCGCGTGTAGCGGAATTGTTTGAAGCGCGCAAGCCCAAGGATTCCGGTGAGATTGCGAAGATCGACGGGATTGTCGACATTGGCGGCACCGTTCGCGGTAAGCGCAAGTTGATCATCACGGACAAGGAGACCGGGGAAGAAGAGGAGCACCTGATACCGTTGAGCAAGCACATCATTGCGCACAAGGGAGATTTTGTGCTGAAGGGGTCTCAATTGACGGAGGGTCCAGTGGTGCCGCATGAAGTATTAGAAATTTGCGGGCCGCAGGAGCTTCAGGAGCACTTGGTGAATGAGGTGCAGGAAGTTTATCGACTGCAAGGTGTTGAGATCAATGACAAGCACATTGAGATCATCATTCGTCAAATGTTGCGCAAGGTGAAGATTACGGATCCGGGTGACACGGACTTCTTGTGGGGGGATCAGGTTGAGCGTATTGATTTCGAGAACAAGAACCGTGAAATCGTGGATCAAGGCGGCAAGCCTGCGGAAGCGGAACCGGTATTGCTAGGGATTACGAAGGCCTCATTGGAGACGGACAGTTTCATTTCGGCGGCGTCGTTTCAGGATACCACGCGTGTGCTTACGGATGCGGCGACCCTGGGCAAGGTGGATATTTTGCGAGGGTTCAAAGAGAACGTCATCATGGGGCACTTGATTCCGGCGGGGACGGGATATCAGGATATGCGCAGCATCAAGGTTCACGAAACGGTGGAGCCTGAGGAGTTGGTAGCGGCAGCGGAAGCTGCTGCGGAAGCGGCCGGGGAAGCTGAAGAGGCCTGAACCTGCCTGCGGTTTCAAACTTAGGATACTATGAAGACGGGATCGCGCCGCTAGAAGGTGCGGCCCCGTTTTGTATGGATGTCAATTACCACGGAGAGAGGAGATGATGGGGAGACGGACCTGTTGTATGGGAAGCGGGTGTCGAAGACGCATGTGCGGGTGGTGGCTGGAGGGGTGGTAGATGAGCTGAATGCGGCGCTGGGAGTGGTTAGAGTGCTGGGGCTGGAGGACGCGAAATTGATTGAGGCGATTCAGCGGGGACTGATGGATATGATGGGGGAGATAGCGGTGCTCGCGGAAGACCGCGAGCGGTTTCTCAAGGGTGGGGCTGGCATTATTGACGGGGCTGCGGTGGAGCGATTGAAGGAGGAGATTCGTCGGATTGAGAATAGCGGGACTGTCGTGGTAGAGGGCTGGGCGCTTCCGGGAGCGGGGGGATCTGAGTTGGCAGCCCGTTGGGATTTAGCGCGGACTGTGTGCCGGCGGGCGGAGCGGGAGATCGCGCAGTTGCTGGAGACGGGGGAGTTATGCAACGGTGAATTGCTACGGTATCTAAACCGACTCTCGGATTTATGTTGGCTGATGGCACGGCGCGAGGAGAGCGGGGCCGGCAAGTAGGGATGGGAAAATGGCTTGCTTCGCGGCGGGGGACGGGCTGATAACAGTGGTTTGAAGGCGCTGAGTCAGTTTACGTATTGGTTTGCGGTTATTGTCTCATTCGTGGGGTGGCCGATTTGTCTATTTGTCTTTTTGGGGGCCCATCGGCCCGATATTTCATCAGTTTCGGAAGAGACGATGCGGCACGTATTACCGATACCGGGCGCGATCATTCTGTTGAGTTTGATCAGTCTTGTCACCGGGCGTCACAACGGGGAAGGAAAATTTCAGAGGCAGATGCGCGGTTGGTCCGTGGGGATGATTTTGATTTCGCTGTTGATGATTTTGTTATTGTTTACGGAGTCTCCGTATTGATTTGAGATGGAAGTGAGTCTTGAAGAGCGATTGGATCGTCATTTAGGCAAGCGACCGCAATTGGGTCACGGTGTGTATATTGCGAAAACTGCGGTCGTGCTAGGGGATGTGAGTTTGGGGGATTGTTCGAGCGTTTGGTATGGGGTGGTTTTGCGCGGTGACATTAATCGGATTGAAGTGGGGAGTCATAGCAACATTCAGGACAATGCGGTGGTGCATTTGTCGGACGATTATCCGGCAAGAATCGGGCGGTATGTGACCGTTGGGCACAGTGCCGTCGTGCATGCATGCACGGTTGAGGATGAGTGTTTGATCGGGATGGGTGCCATCGTCATGGATGGAGCGGTGGTGGGGGAGCAGTCGATTGTGGGAGCTGGGGCTTTGGTCACGCGAGGAATGGAGATTCCGGCAGGATCGATGGTGATGGGTTCGCCTGCGAGAATTGTGCGTGCGTTGACCGAGGAGGAGCGTGTCGGGAATCGATACTGGGGGGAAAAGTATGCGGCCAATGCGGCCTATTGTTTGAAGCGAGGGATTGGGGTTGGAGGGCCGCTTGATGGACCGAAGGTTTAGATGGAGTCAAAGGATGCGGACGAGGGAGACTTGGAATCCTTTGAATGGAATCGTGCGAATACCATGGCTTGGTTTGATGGGTGGATTGTTTTCCTGGATCGTGTTTGCGGAAGCTAGAGAGGAAGTGCTACGCGTGGGTCATGCTCAAACGCCGGCGGAGGCGCGGGCGGAGTTGGACGCCTTTCGCGGAACGTATGGGGACGTCGCGGAGTGGGAGGAGAGGCGGGCGGCGATTCGGGCGGGGATCTTAGCGGGGGCGGGGTTGACGGAATTACCGGAGCGGACGCCGTTGCGGCCGCGATTTTCGAACAAGCGGGAGTATAACGGGTATGTGGCGGAGAGCGTGGCGTTTGAGAGTGCGCCGGGGTTTTACGTGACGGGGACTCTGTATCGGCCGACGACGTATGAGGGTGAGTTGGCGGGGATTCTTTGTCCGCATGGGCATGGGGGGCGATTTCGGGAGAGTCGGCAGACGCGGTGTGCCGTGTTGGCGAAGATGGGGGCGGCGGTGTTTCAGTATGACATGGTGGGGTATGGGGATTGGGAGGAGGCGGGGTGGTCGCACAAGGAGACACCCGAGGTGCTTCGGCTGCAGACCTGGAACAGCATGCGGGCGGTGGATTTTTTGTTGTCGTTGCCGGATGTGGATGCGGAGCGGATCGGGATGACGGGGTGTTCCGGGGGCGGGACGCAGACTTTTTTGTTGGCGGCGGTCGATGACCGGATTGCGGTGAGTGTGCCGGTGTGCCAGGTGTCGGCGCATTTTTTTGGGGGTTGTGTGTGTGAGAGCGGGATGCCGATTCACGAGGGTGCGGGGCACAAGACGAACAATGCGGAGATTGCGGCGTTGGCCGCGCCGCGCCCGCAGTTGATTATTTCGAACGGGGATGACTGGACGAAGCACACGCCGGACGTTGAATATCCTTATGTGAAAGCGGTTTACGATCTGTATGGGGCGGGAGATATGGTGGCAAGCGCGCACTTTGCTGAGGAAGGGCACGACTACGGGGAGTCGAAGCGAATGGCGGCGTATCCATTTTTTTCAGTGCATTTGGGTTTGGATTTGGGCTTGGTGCGGGATGGGGAGGGGGAGATTGATGAGTCGTTTGTGACGGTGGAGGAGCGGGAGGATATGTTGGTGTTTGGTGTTGGGGGTGAGGGGTATCCAGAGGACGCCGTGGCGCCGAATACGGCGTTGTCGCGGTAGGGTTGTTGGGCAGAGGGCAGAGGGCAGAGGGCGGGGGATGCTTGATGCTGGATTCTTGATGCTCGTTCACGCGGGGGCATTGTGGGCGATGTTGGTGCTGGGAAAGCTTTACTGGAGATGTGTTTCTGAGTTAGAAATATGTGAGGTGTCTCTGATGGAGAGAGTGGTTGGATTGGTATGGGGTGAGGGATGGTTCCCTGCGTTTGGGTGGGGCGACCAAGGGCGGCAGCTTGTCAATATTCGGCTGCGGTTTTTGGGGAGAGTGTGGGTGAGAGAGAGCAAGCGATGGATTGTCAGGCGGGTGCCATGGGAATGGTATCGAGGGGGCTTTTTACGCCCGACTTGCCAATATTCTTGGCGACATGGGTGTAGATTTCTGTGGTTCGGACATCGGAGTGACCGAGCAGTTCTTGAATGGTTCGGAGGTCCTTTCCGTCTTCGAGGAGGTGAGTGGCGAAGGAATGGCGGAAGGCATGGGAAGTAAATCGCTTTTCGATTCCCGCTTTTTTGGCGGCGCGCTGGAGGGCGGCTGAGTAGACTTTAGGGTGGACATGGTGGCGGCGGACGATTCCGGTATCAGGATCGCGGGAGACTTCTTGGGCTGGGAAGAGCCAGAACCATTCCCATCGTTGGCCCGCGTTTTTGAACTTAAGGGCAAGCGCGCGCGGCAATGCGACGCCGGGTTGGCCCTGGAGGCGGTCCTTTTCGTAGACCTTGCGGATACTAGCTTTGTGTGAATCGATTTTTTCCACCAGGGATTCTGGCAGGACGGTCACTCGGTCGCGATCACCTTTGCCGCCGCGGACGGTGAGTTGGCGGCGGTCGGTTTCGATATCCTTTATGCGGAGTTGCATGAGTTCGGACAACCGGAGGCCGCTTCCGTATTGGAGTTCCGCCATGAGGCGGTAGCGGTTTTCGAGGTTGTCGAGAATGGTGGTAATTTCGCGGAGGTTGAGGACGGTGGGAATTCGGGGAGTGGTCTTTCGCATTTTTACCCGTAAGTTTACGTTTTTGTGTCCGCACACATCGTTGAAGAAGAATGCGAGGGCATTGAGCGCTTGTTTTTGTGTGGCGTAGCTCAATTGGCGGGTGGTGATGAGGTATGCGAGGAATGTCCTGGCTTCTTCAGCCAGCATCATTTTTTTGGGACAATTGGCCCATGATGCGTAGTGTCGGGCCCAACGGGCGTAGGTTTGGCGTGTGCGGAGAGCGAGTCCTCGTCTTGCGCCGGCTTCGTTTACGGCGGTGTGGACTCGTTCTTCCAAGGATAGACCTGTATGGCCATTTGCTTTGGTGAGAGAGAGCCAGCGGAGATACCAGCGAATGGCTTCGCTCCACTGAGTGAGTTGCCAGGGTTCTCGGGGTTTGGTGAGGACTTGCTGTTTCCAGAAACGTTTGGCGGTTGCGCGGCCTGGCGGGAGCGAATGGCGGAGACGCCAGTTTTCCAGCCATTCGAGAGGGATTTCGAAGCTCGATTTTTCGCTGGAGGTGAGATTTCGGGATGCGCGGAGGTCGTCTCTCCAGCTTGAGACAGAGGACTGATTAGTGTTCATTTACACACTGTTCAATTGAACTCAATTTATGTCGAGAACAAATGAAATCCGGTGTGCACACAGATAGTTTGGTAAAGTTAAATGATCGATATGATCGTTTTGCTGGTGCGGGCATATCGTTTGGTGAAGAACCTTTTTATATAAGGATTATGAAACCATTAAAGTATCGGAATCATCTCGAATTTGTTCGCTTGAAACCTAAGGGGCGATGGGATGAAGCGATGCTATACTCTTCTTAAGGATTAATTCCTTTGCGACCATCCATATCGCCTAGGGGGATACTAATAAAACTGTTCGACCAATCACCCTAACAGTGATCAAACTACGAGGTGTGGTCGTTAGCGTTTTGGCTTTACAGAAGTTTCAGGATGTTTATCATCGCGCCGTGGAGCACGGCGAAAAGCGAATGCTTTTCAGGTCTGCGCCCAAGCGATGATAACCTTTGAGAGAGACTGGTGTGAAGGGCAAGGGCGGAAGTCGATTGGCACCTCGAAGTTTAATCAAGGAGATAAGTTTTGCCTTCAGGACTCAGGCAAAAGTTCCAAAACCAAGGGGACGAATG
>JBCDBW010000033.1:0-38177 GCA_039182965.1 Verrucomicrobiota bacterium | reverse complement strand
GCGGCTATTGCTGTGGAGGTGTGGGAGTTGCCCACGGATCGCTTCGGGGATTTTGTGGCGCAGATTCCGGCACCGCTTGGGATTGGCAAGGTGGAATTGGAGGATGGCGAGGAGGTGCCGGGCTTTCTTTGCGAGGGCTATGCGGTGGAGAGTGCGGAGGAAATCACGGAGCTAGGCGATTGGCGTAGCTTTGTGGGGCAGGGCTGAGCATTGACTGTTATTTCAAGATGCACGCCGGATTGGGTTTGCCGGGAACCGGGGCATTGGTGGCGATTTGCCATTGCTCTATTTCGGCGCGGAATTTAGCAGCGAGTTCGGGTATCTCGTCAGCGAGATTTTTCTTTTCTCCTGGGTCGGCTTTGAGGTCATAGAGGGCTATGGAATTGTCTTCGTGAAAGTGGATGGCTTTCCATTTGTCATGGCGCAGGGTGGTGGAAGGGAAGCCGCGCCAGCTGTAGGTCTTTCCGCCGGGGACTTTGAACTCGAGGCCGACACCTTGCAGGTAGAGAGGGTAGTGCCAGAAGATAGAGCGTTCGGAGATGGTGTCGCCGTAGAAGAGTGGGGAGACGTCGGTGCCGTCTGCAGGTTGATCGGCAGGGAGACCGATGTGGCCCAGGGCGGCGAAGGTGGGGAGGAAGTCGACACTGGTGATCGGGGTATCGCAGGTGGAACCGGGTTTGATGGTGCCGGTCCAGCGCGCGCAGGTGGGGACGCGAGTGCCGGCTTCGAAGAGGGAACCTTTTTGGCCGCGGAGGGGAGGGAGGAGGGAGACTTTCGGAAGACCGCCGTTGTCGCTGGAGAAAATGATCAGAGTATTTTCGGCGAGGTTGAGTTCATTGATTTTGGAGACCACGCGCCCGACAGAAGTGTCGACGGCTTCGATCATGCCGGCGAGGACGGGGCTCTGTCCAGGTGCCACCTTTTTGTGGAGGGCATGTAGTTTCTTTTCATATTTGGCGACGATCTCATCGCGGGCGCGATGGGGCGTGTGGACGTCCCAGTGGCTGAGGTATAAGAAGAAGGGGCCACCTCTGTTTTCATCTATGAAGCGGAGGGCGCGATTGGCTAGTTGTTCGGCGACATGGACGTTGCCGTAGTGTTTGCCGGAGGGATCGTCTTCGAGGCCGTCGGAGGAGCTGATATCGAAGCCTTGGGTGTCTTCGCCGAGGTGCCATTTGCCGATCCGGGCGCTGTTGTATCCGGCGGGTTTTAAGACTTCTGGGATGCAGACGAATGCGGGGTCGAGGTCATTGGAAATAGTGAATTGCTCGGCAGCTTTTGTGTTTAGTTTTTTGTCTTTGCGATCTCGAGCGGGAACGAGGAGGCGCATGTATTGGGGATCGCCTTTCGACGATCCGCCTGGGGTGTAGATTTGGTGCCGTGGCGTGTAGGTGCCGGTCATGAGGCAGGCGCGTGTGGGGGCGCAGTTGGGGCCACCGGAGTAGGCGGCGGTGAAGATCATGCCGTCGGCGGCCAGTCTATCGAGGTGCGGCGTTTCGTAGAATTTGGCCCCTGCGAAACCTGTGTCCTGCCAGCCGAGGTCGTCCGCGAGGATGAGGATGATATTGGGTTTCGCGGAGGTGGCGTGGTTGGTAATTGGGCAGGAGAGAAGGGATAGCGCTGCGAAGAAGACAAGAAGACGGCGGCGTTTTGTGAACATAGATGTGTTCCTTGAGAGGACAGATTTAATATTGGCTCCCCAACTCTGGTGCCTTTCGTTTAGGGAGGACAGAGGGGTAGCGGGTGCCAATCCCTGGGGTCGTGGAGGTTCTTCTAGCTTAAGCTTTTGGCACCCTCGAGAGGGTTAAGCAGACTTTGGGTCTTTAGCGGAAGCTTCTTC
This sequence comes from Verrucomicrobiota bacterium, assembly GCA_039182965.1. Classification (GTDB taxonomy): domain Bacteria; phylum Verrucomicrobiota; class Verrucomicrobiia; order Verrucomicrobiales; family DEV007; genus JBCDBW01. The sequence continues at coordinate 36,337 of JBCDBW010000033.1, read as the reverse complement.
TTTGGCTTCTTTGTTGCTGTTTGTATTCTCTTTTGAAGTGCGGGAGTATTTATTTCTTTTTTCGTTTTGGATGGGATCGGCTTTGCTGGTTTGGGCGGTGCGTTTTTTCAGAGCTTTTTCGAGCTGAGCGTGGACGTTTTTCAGTTCTTCGGGAAGGGATTTGATATTGATGGGATTTTGTTCTTCGAAGTCCTTGACGACGTCGTAGAATTTCCCATCGGCGTAGAGTTTGTAGCGTTGGGTGCGCATGTGTTGTGATGCTTTCTCACGAGCACCATCCCGGCTATACCAGCAGTAGATGGATTTACGGGGAGAGGGTTTGCCGCCTTTGATTTCGGAGAGGAAACTATATCCGTCGGTATCCCAATCGGCGGGGACCTTGATGCCTGCGGCTTCGGCAATGGTGGGAAGCATATCGGAGAAGTCGACGAGGGATTGGGAGACTTTACCGGCAGGGGTGGTGCCTGGCCAATTCACGATGAGGGGGACGTGGGTTCCGTTGTCTTGCGTTGTGCCTTTGCCGCCGATATATGGTTCCCCTTTGAACTGAGATTCGAAGCCTTTGTAGGTGCCGTTGTCACCGGTGAAGATAATGAGCGTATTTTCGCGGAGGCCCAGTTCGGCGAGTTTGTCGACTAGTTTGCCGACCACTTTATCGGTGTAGGTCACCATGTCGGCGAACCATTCGTCGCGCCATTCGGATTTAGGGTATTCCCGGCTTTCAGTGGGGTCCCACTCTTCCGAGTCGGGGGTGGGTTGGAAGGGGAAGTGCGGGGGGATCATCGGGTAGTAGGCAAAGAAAGGCTCGTCCTTGTTTTTCTCGAAGAACTTGCAGAGGTAGTCGGAGGCGATATCGGGGCCGTATTCTCCGTTCTTGAAATCGACTTGTTCTCCGTTGATTTCGAAACCGGGGTTCGGGAAGCGCGGGGGGCGGCGGGTGAGTTGCCAGAGGCAATATTCGTCGAAGCCGAAGTTATGCGGTCCCTCGAAGCCGCCTTCGAGCTGCCACTTGCCGGCAACGACGGTTTTGTATCCATTGTCTTTGAAGAGGTGGCCGAAGGTGCGGGCCTCGGGGTCGAGGACACCGAACCTTACGTAGTTGGTGTTGTTGTAGATTCCGGTCATAATCTGCACGCGAGAGGGCGTGCAGATCGGTTGGGAGTGGCACTGTTCGAAGCGCATTCCGGTTGCGGCGAGGTCATCGAGGCGAGGGGTTTGATAGGATTCGCCGCCGTTGGCCTGGACGCATTCGTAGCCCATGTCGTCGGCCATGATCAGGAGGACATTTGTGTGTGTTTTTGCGAGGGCGACCGAGGGGAGGAAGCTGGCGACAAGGCAGATGAGAGTCAGTTTTAATAATGAGAAGTTCATGAGTGTTTGGAATGGTTAGGCAGCTTACGCAATTTTATCAAGGGTGTGGGTAGTTTGATAGGAGGTATTCCCTTCACCGTCAGTTCATCTGTTCAGCTGAGGCGTGCCACCTTGACAGGTCTTTGCCTGAGGAAGGAACGGGTATGGCGTTTTGCGCGTCATTTGGGGAACCGGAAGGGAGGCAGACAAGGGGTTAGAATCACAAATTGGTGCGGTTTTGGGCGTCTTCCAAGAAGGACCGAAGCTGTTTTAATGGCGTAGCGTGCTCGGGATTGTCGACAAGATTGGTGAATTCGTTGGGATCGGTTTTGTGGTCGTAGAGCTCTTCGCCCTGGTCGCCCCATTTGCTGTAGCGATAGCGTTCGGTATTGATGGCTTGGCCTTTGTTTTGAGTGACGGTGTAGGCGTAGGGTTTTGGCCAATCGGTGCGGGCGGGGTTCTTGAGGAGGGGGACGAGGCTTTGGCCTTGGAGAATGGGGGGGGCTTCTTTGGCGAGACCGGTGAGTTCGGCGATGGTGGGGTAAAGATCGATGAGTTCGACGATTTGGCGGGCGGTTTTGCCCTTGGATTGGGGGAATTGGGGGGCGGAAATGTAGAGGGGGACGCGGGTGCTATCGCGCCAGAGAGAGAGTTTTTGCCAGCAATCATGTTCGCCGAGATTGAAGCCGTGGTCGGATGTGAAAATGACGACCGTGTTGTTGCGCAAATCGAGGCGGTCGAGGGTATTGAGGAGTCGGCCGACCTGCTCGTCGAGGTAGGTGACCGTGGCGTAGTATGCGGCGACGGCCTGTTTTTGTTGTTTTTTATTCATGCCATAGCGTGGCGTGTTTTGCATGGCGGCGGCGGGGGCGGGCACATCGTTGAGGTCGTCGGGCGGGAATTCCGGCAAAGGAATTTTGTTTTCTGGATAGAGATCGAAGAGGCGTTTGGGGGCGACTGAGGGGACGTGGGGGCGGACAAGGCCGACGGCGAGAAAGAAGGGGGCTCCAGGGGAAGGCTTTGTTTTATTGGAGCGGTGAGAAACCTCTCCAGCGCGATTTTCGATAATGGCAATGGCCTGAGACGTGGCAAGGTAATCGGCTTGGGTATTGGCCTGTTCATCGGGAACGATGAGGCGGGCGAAATTGGAGCCGTAGTGTGTGCGGGTGGGGGAAAGAAGCTCGAGATCACCTGGGCTGAAAGTTTCGGGGGCGAGGACATTGTAGGCGTAGTCCCATGAATCCGGGTCATCGCCGCCTGGGTCGCCGGCTTCGATACCACCTGGGACTCCCATGTGGTAGATCTTCCCGACGCGGGCGGAGTAATAACCGTGGTCGCGGAGGAATCCCCCGATCGAGGGGTGATTGGCGAGAGATTCGGTGACGGCGCGGAAAGAACCGATCGTTCTACTATTGCCACGGATGCCGTTGGAGTCGGGATAGAGGCCACTCATAAAGGAGGCGCGGGAGGGGCCGCAGACGGGGTATTGGCAGTGGGCGTTTTCGAAACGGACACCTTCCGAGGCGAGACGGTCCAAGAAGGGGGTTTGGCAGATGGGATTGCCATACGAGCCCATGCACGCCTGGAGGTCGTCAGACACAATAAACAGGATGTTAGGCTGATCTGCCCCGGCGGAATTTGTGCCGACTGTTCCCGCGACCGCGATAGATACGAGACGAAAGAGAGAGGATAAGCGGGGGAGCATGGATTGCAGGTGAATCTCGGGATACGCGCTGAAGCGTTCCGGGTTAGTTTTCCGGCAAGTAGCCGTGTTTTGTGAGGAACTTATCGGTTTCGCCCATGGTAAGGTCGAAGTAATGGTTGTTTTCTCTGCCGTAGTTGAAGAAGCCGTGGCCTTGATCGGGATAGGTGATAATCGTGCAATCGTTCCCGGCGGCGAGAGAAGTATCGCGATAGATTTCAGCCCCGTGTAGTAAGCCATCGGCGGTGCCAAAGAACATGATACACGGTGGTTGTGTTTTATGGGCCTTAGTGAGTGGGGAGACCTGTTTTGGGGGGCCGTGCGAGCGATTGTTGGGGCGTTCGGAGATGCGCTGGTTATATTCTTTGGAAAGTCGTTCGTCGGAAGCGATGGCGAGGGCGGGATTGAAGAGGACGAGGAGGTTTGGTTTGGCGCTGACGGAAGTATCGTCGGAATCGTCGTCGAACTTGTTGATCACCGAGGTGGCAGCGGCGAGGTGACCGCCTGCGGAGCCGCCGCCGGCAGCGATCCGGTCGGGGTCGATGCCGAGTTCATCGGCGTGGGCACGGACCCAGCGCATTGCAGATTTGGCGTCGGCGATACAGTCTTCGACTTTGACATCGTGGCGGGAGGAAACGCGGTATTCGGCGGTAACGGCGACCATCCCTCGATCGGCGAGGTATTTACACTGTTCTTGGAATTGGCTTGGGCTGCCGGATTTCCATCCTCCCCCGAAGAAGAAGACGATGGCGGGCGCCTTAGAATCGGGGGAGTGACTGGAAGGCGTGTAGATATAGAGGGGAAGTTCGGTTCCGTTGACAGTCTTATAAACTCTTTTCTCCTCCGCCCCTTCGGGAGCCCGCGCGGGTGCGGCTGGTTTTTTTTGAGCATGTGTGAGATGAAGGCAGTGGGCGAGGGGCAATAAGGCAAAGATGGTGAGAATGAAGGGGAGTTTTTTCATCGGATCGGATGCAGCGTTACGCGGTTTTTTGTTTCGACTTTTTGCTCTTCTGGTTTGTCCTTTCCAGTTCGTCATGCAAGACGGAGGGGACTGGTTTGTCTGCTAGGATTTTCTCGAGCTGTTTCTTTGCTGCGAGAACTTCGGGATTTTTTGAGTTCGTGACGTCTTCATATCCGGTGCCATCTCGCGAGTTGCCGCAGTCGTAGAGCTGGCCAAAAGACCCGGGTGAATTGTTTTCGAGGAGCCAGCGTTTTGTGCGGAGGACTCGTTGGGTGCCAAGTGGGGCGTAAACCCACTCGCGGAGGGAATTGGTTTTGCCGCGAAAGTATGGGGCGAAAGATACGCCGTCGATGTGCAGATCTTCGGGCAGTTCGATTCGGGCGACTTCACAAATGGTGGGCAGGACATCGGTGATGTCCACGAGTTCCATGGATTCGCCCTGTGGTTTTACGATGCTGGGGCCGCTTGCGATAAAGGGGACGCGGGCGCCCATTTCTGTGGATTGGCCTTTGCCGTTTCCACCAGTGCCGTTGTCGCCGACAAAGATGATCAGCGTATTTTCGCGAAGGCCAAGTTCTTCGAGACCGCGAACGATGCGACCGATGCATTTGTCCATGTATTCCACATTGGCTTGCCAGTTTTGCTTGGAGTTTCTTGGTTTTTCCGCGAGAGAAGGGTTTTGGTCGGGAGTGGGCCAGAAGGGCGAGTGGGTAAAAGCCATGGGGTAGTAGACGAAAAAGGGTTCCTCTTTGTGGTCGGCCATGAAATCGACGATAAAATCGACGAACATGTCGGGTCCGTAACTTTCGGCGGTAGTGGGGATATGCCTGCCGTTGCTGACGATGGAAGGATGCCAGAAGCGAGCGGTTTTGCCGGCGTTGTTTTCCCACATTCCGGAGTGTTTGGCACCGGTTGGGAGATTGTGTTTGTAGGCCCACATCATGTAGTCATCGAAGCCGGCTTCATGGATAAGAGTTGGATGTTCGCCGGAGAGCTGCCATTTCCCGGCGTGGGCGGTTGCGTATCCGGCGTTTTGGAAAATTTGGCCGAAGGTCGTGTGGTTGGTAATGTCGTCAGCTCCTTCGTTGGCAACGGGCGGACCGCCGGGGCGATTGGGGAAATGGTAGACTCCGTTATTGTGCGGATACTGTCCCGTCATGATGGCAAAGCGGGTGGGATGACAGATGGGGTTGGTATATCCGGTGGTGAAGTAGATCCCCTCTTGAGCGAGCGTGTCGAGGTTTGGGGTTTGGTGGATGGGATGGCCATAGACGCCCAGTTCGTGAGCGCCGATGTCGTCAGCGAGGATCACGATGACGTTGGGTCTTTTGGAAGGAGAAGCGTCCGTGCTTGCGGCGTGGCTGATGTGGAGGCAATGGGCGAGGGGGAGCAAGGCGCAGGCGGTGAGGAAGAGGCGGAACTGTTTGATCATGAGACTGTACACGGTTTGCGGTGGATTGGTGTTTCAATTCGTTGGAGCAAGTTTTCGAGACCGTGAGTGTGAGGCAATCTGCCCGGTCGGGGAAAGGATATCTGGGATGTGTGTTTATGGCAGCTGTGTGGGTTGAAGCGTGGGGAAGACGCGCAAAAAAAACGCCAAAAATATTTGAACACTTGCTGCACACGTGCTACTAATAACACGACTTTTTTGTCACGTAATTAGAATCAGGTATTAGACAAGAGCCATGTATCAAGACTATGTCACCCGTTATAAAGAAGGAATTGCCCCTAGTGCTCATGAATTGTGGGATGCCCACGAAGTCGTGCAACGATATTTGAAGAGTCGATTGCAGGGAGAGGGTAGGCGGTCTCGCAAGGGGGCGTTTGTGGATGAGGCGCTCGGGAGTCTTGAGTTGGTGTTATTCCAAATCGAGACCTGTCTGCCAGGAATTGAGCATGAGCAAGGTGCACTATCATTTGAAGATTCCTCGCCCCATGAGGCGGTTGAGGCACTTTCCTGGTGTGAAATCGCTTTAGAACGGCTTTCGGACGAGGCTGCTCGTCAGGATTCCGCGAGTCCGCTGGCGACCTGGTTGCAGGAGCTGGCTTCCATGCACGCGGCCCTTGCGGCTGAAGTCATTGCGGCTTGGATCATCAGCGGCGGGTCTATGGAGGAGTCCACGGCGAGCACCGGGAGCGTTGTGCGGACCTCTGTCAGGGTTGACGAGTTTGAGCTCCCAAGGAGGTCGGAGGCAGTGCTCGTGACCTAGCGTTTAGTTGCGTATGACGATTGCCAAAATCACGAGTCGAGGAGGAGGACATGAACGAATTAGAGTATAACACGTTGAACTCAGGAATTTGCTCTGGCGGTGGGACAGGAGCCCTGATCGAACAGCCCGTAGTGTCCGAGCGTAATCCGACCGTCGATCTACTAGCGGGCCCTGCACTTGTCTTTGGGGTGGGTGTGATGGCAATTGTGGGTGGTAAGGCGCTTTTCCTGGAAAAGGGGTTAGAAAACACTCCGGCAGGTGAGATACACGAGGCTGAAGAAGGACCGCCGGAGATACTTGAGCTTCCGATGCCGACGCCAAGTGGATGGATGGTGGCTCGCTTTGAGAATTGAGAGGATTGCTCTGCGGGAAAGAGAGAGGCCTGCACGGACGCCGCGTGTCTCACTGTTGGGGTGAGGCACGCGCTCTGGCGGCTTTTAGCCGAAGCTGTAGGGGATCGGAAGTTGGGAGAGTACTTGCGACTTCTTATGGGGTGCTGGGTTTGATTCCGCCTCGAATGGCGCCTGCTCGAGTATCGCCGAAATTGTCTGCGAACACAGGATCGAGCGGACGAGAGTTGGGAACGGATAGCCATATGCGGAGGATGTGACGTTTCTCGGTGGGATTGGGCCAGTCTTCGAACTCGGTTCGTCGGTGCAGCGTCGTCCAGTTGTTGAGAAAAAGGATATCGCCGGGTCGTTGAAGAAAGCGAACATGCAGCTCTGGTTCCGCGGCAACGCTTTCGAGGAAATCAAGTGCTTCGATTTGCTTTTCAGATAAGGAAGGAAGGTCCGGGTCATGGTGCGCACGATCGATGAGGACGCGGAGAAAAGCACAGGAGAAGTGATTCTTGTAGATCGAGAAGATCGGTTGAAGGCAGTGGCCAAGTCTGTTGGCGGGGTCGATGGTGTGGCGTTTGTAGGGGAAGGGCTGGGTGAGAATCTCGAGGAGATCGGGTCGTCGGCGTGCAATTTCGTGATAAAGCGTTAGGGAACTGACCACCTCGTTTTCTCCTCCGGTTCGTGCTTGCTTGAGGCAGAGGAAGGCAATGACGTCACAGCGGTCGGTGTGAAAGGATAGCTTCTTTCGGGTATTTGGGCCGCGGGCGCGTGGATCGTCGGCTTTGAAGCCGGCATCGCGGACGGAGAAGACTAGATCCCCTTCGACGGATTGGGACAAAGGAGAACCGACGACCTGAGTGAGAGAGAGAAAGAGTTCTTTCGCTTCGGATTCGGAGAGATTTTCGATGGGGAGACCGCGGAGAAGAGTCGCGCCGGAGCCATGTTCCAGAGCGGATTGGATACGGAGGAGCATTTCACGAAAGGCTTCGGAATCGAGGGAATCCTCGGGACCGAGTTTGACAAGCCAATCATTCCGCTCGAGGAGCTCGGGGCCGCGCCAGGCGGCGGGGTGAGGTCTGGTGCTTGTCATGCGGGGCCTGCTTATGTTTGAAAGGGACATCGAAGAGGAACTGTCAAGAGGGTGGCTCTCATGAATGTGGCTTGGAAAGGGCGCTTTGCCAATCGTTGGTTTGTGTGCGGGCTCGTGGCGATTGGTGCGCTTATTTATTTGGGCTTTTCCTTGAAGAGGGCTTCAGAGAAGAATGTGGATGCTAGTCGAAGCGACCAGGGGGCCTACATGACTTCGGCGCGGCGGATGGTGGAAGAGAATTATCAATGGATGATGCCGCGTAACCGGATGCCGGCGTATTCGATGCTGCAGTCCCTGTTTTACGAGGAAGGGATGGACGAGGAACGATTTTTTCGGGAGGGCAAGCGGCGGAATATTGTGCTCTCGATCGTTATTTTGATCGTCGCGGCGCTCGTGATGCGGCGCTGGTTGGATTGGCATGGAGTGTTGAATGTGACGGGGGCGGCGGCGTTCTCAGTGTTTGTGTTCAAGGCGCCTTTTTTCCAGGCGGAGGTGCTTTACTACGGGCTGTTTTTTCTGTTGTTTGTCGCGATGGTGTGGCAGCTGGGGCGACCGCGATGGTGGTTGGCGTTGGTTTGTGGGTGTTTGCTGGGGCTTTGTTATTTAACAAAGGCCTCGATTCCGCCGGTTTCGTTGTTGTTTCTCGGATTTTCGTTTTTAGGTGCAGGGGTGTCGTGGTGTCGGGGACAGCGTGGGTGGCGGGAAGCGGGCGGAGGTGCTGTGATGGGGGTTTTGGCGGTTGCTGTTTTCCTAGTGATGGTGCTCCCGTATTTGATGAACAACAAACGGGTTTTTGATCGGTATTTCTACAATGTGATCACGACCTACCGGATGTGGTATGACACCTTGGAAGAGGTGTATGCGCCTCTGGGGACCCGGGCGCATCATGATGTATCTCAGTTGCCGGAGTTGCCGCCCGACCAGATTCCAGGTATGCGGAAGTATCTGCGGGAGCACACGCTGGGGCAGATCATCTCGCGTGAGCTAAGTGGACTGAGGAACATCTTCAACGAGAGCCGGCATTCCTATGGGTGGTTCAAGTATGTCGTGCTGCATGCAATGATGGGATTGGGGATCTTGGTGTTTGGGCGGGAATTGCGGCGGGATCTGGTGGGAAGATACGGGATACCGGTGTTGTTTGCGATTGTGCTTTGTGTGCAGACCGTGCTGTTGTGTGCCTGGTATGGTGCGATGGTAACAGGCGACCGATTTGTGCAGCCCTTATTTTTGCCGACACTGTTTTGTGTGAACTGGGCGTTGTGCCGTTATGCGAAGGAGCAACCGCTAGTGAAGACGCTTGGTTACGGGGGGTGGAACGTGTCAGTGGGAAGCCTTTTTCGATGCGGTGTAAGCTTTCTGATTCTGCTTGATATGGGCGCACTCTTTCTAGGGCGGGCGCTGAAGTATTACGGGGGAAATTGAAGCAGGTGTGAGTATGGGAGTGGTTACTTGGATTCGAAAGGGCGTGACGTTCGCGGGCGTCTTAGACTATTGATCGCGAAAGGATTTGACGTTGAAGACGATTTTGACCTCTATCGTGTTTGTGTTTGGAGGCAATGGGTTAGTCTTCGGAGAGGCAGCAATGGCGGGGCGGCAAGTGGTGGCGCAGGAGCGAGAGGGGTTGACTGGGAGAGTCGACGGAAAAGGAGTGGGTTAGCTGTTGGCCGAGAGAAAGGTTGCGTCTCCCAACGCGGAGACGGCGTCTGAGATGGTGGAAGATCTACTGAAGTAGTCGTATGATGAAGCGGGTGTGGCAGGGAACTTTAGCGCGGTCGATGCGATCTCTTTGTGACGGATTTATCTCCCTAGTGCAGGTCGGATTGTCGAACAAGGTGAGGGGAAAGAAACGCGACGACGGAGCGATATGCGTCGTGAATGAACGGGAACATCTTTCGCGACATCCTGCAGCGATACTCGATTTTGTCGCGGAACGTCTCGACGGCGACAGTGCCGAGGCAGGAGGTGGAGGTGTGGTATTTGCGGTAATTGTGAGGCGTTATCGCAACCGATGCGGGACGAGCATTTTTGTTGGGGGAAATGGAGTGGAGTAAAGAGGTGTTTTATGGCGAGTTCTTTTTCGCTCCATTGAACTCTCAGGAAATCCCGTTTGTGAAGTCGTGTTTTGCTAGGATTGAGGTGAGATGGCTGAGACTGTGTTTTGAACTTTTAGTAGTCATTCCACTCGATAATGTAGGTGTAGCGGCCATTGGGGGTTTGCCGGAATTGGCCGGTGGAGAGATTTCCGTCGTCGACAATTTCATCAATGCGGGTGACCAGTTCGACGGGGGCGGATGAGCCTTCGATACTGACGCCGGCGTATTCGTGAGCTTCGGGGCCTTCCCAGTTAAAAAAACCGCCGATGGAAGTTTCGCTTTCGAAGGCTGTTTCGGAAATGTAGTCCTCCATTCCAATGCCGGCTGGCAGGTTTCCGAGGAGGGCATCTGGTGGCCACTGTTTTTCGAGCTTTTCGTATGCGCGAAATGCTTTGGTGAAGGTGATGAGGTTCGCTGAGGTGGCGGTGGCCGTGGCGGAGTCGGCCACCTTAGAGATGGCAGGGAGGGTTAAGGCGGCAAGGATTCCAATAATGGCGATGACGACGAGGAGCTCAACGAGGGACATACCAGCGGGTTGCTGGGGTGAGGCAGCGGGGTGTAGCGTCTTCATGGCGACCGATGGTAGTTAGTTTGTTGTGGATAAGTGATGGATACGAAGACTGACACGGAGACATAGCAATATCTATTAAGGATATCATAGTTATGGAAATTATAAAACTAAAATCTCCCAATCTGCTAGTTGGTCTAAAATAGCTACTGTATAAACCTCACTATCAACCTGTTACAGCAAGTGTTAATTTAGAAACCCTGATTTTGGGAAGTGGAGTTTCAGGCGGCGCCCTCATCCGCGAGCCAAGCGATGACGGACTTGATCATGGGCTGGAGTCCACCATCGGAAAAGACGTGGTCGACGCCTGGAAGTTCGACGAGTTTTTTGGGCTCGTTGGCGTGGTCGAAGATATTTCGGCTTTCCTCGATGGGAACGACATCGTCCGTGGAACCGTGAACGAGAAGCCAAGGGATCGTAATGCGGGAGGCATAGGGAAGGACACTGTCGATCGCTTTCATGTCATCAACAAATGCTGTTGAAAGGGGGCAGTTTTCGTCCTCCCACATGTTTCCTTCACCGGGTGTCACGTCGCTGAATTCGGTGTTGGCGAACTTAGCGGTGTAGACCATCCCGGCGAGGGAGATGAGTCGTTGGATGCGGGAGTCGCGAGCTGCGGCGAGCACTCCGACGGCGCCGCCCATACTGTGCCCTGTGTAGGTGATCCGGGAGTGACCGGCATCCTCGGCAGCGCTGATGACGGCGGCGAGGTCGGTCACTTCTTTAGAGATGGTGGAATCCTTGAACGACCCTTCGGAGGCACCATTGCCAGAGAAGGAAAATCGGAGAGCATGATGTCCGGCCTCGGCGAGAGCCTCGGCGAGAGCGAGGGCCCACGGGCGATCTTTGTTCCCGGTTACGCCGTGGCCAATGATGACGAGGTTGTGCGTTTTGGGGTCGGCTTCGTGGAACGAGTAGTCGAGTATTTCGCCCTTGAGATTGTGGATTTGACTTTGCATTGGGTTGATAGAGTGAAGCAAGTGGCGTTTTCTTAGACAAGTGAGGATTTTGTGCCGTGCGATCGTTCAGGACGAGAGCATCAGGTGAGGTTGTGGCGCAGGGAAGGGAGGTGGACCAGGCGAGGTTGAAGGGAGTATTGTGTCAGCTGCGGGACGGGGGCGGGAAATGATTTTCCGGGAGTTGATGACATGCTTTGTGTTTCTGCGGCTGTCACCTTTTTGCTTGTTGGGAGCCCCGAACTCGCCGGTGTCGTTGGTGTTGTTGCGTCCGCGGAGTCTAGGAAGAGTCTCTCAAACCCATTAAGTCTTTGGCATGATCAATGCTGCCTTCCGATGAATTGGACTTGGTTGAGGGTGTGGTTTCCCTCCCGTGACGAGTGCGAAGTCATTATAAGGGCACTTGTGACCCTTAGAGAAGCCGTTGAGTTTTGTGCTTAACGGCATTTGGATGTCCTGAGAGAGTTTATATAGGGTATGAAAAAGATCTTGGTAATGCTAGCCATCTCGTTGGCCTTGAGCAGGGCCACGACTCCGGGTGCGATCATCATTTCTGAGATCATGTACGATCCAGGGAGTACGCCGGACAACGACTGGGAATATGTTGAGATTCACAATACGGGAGTTTCCGCAATAGATCTTACCGGGTATGTCCTTGACGACTCGACCTTGAGCTTGGGTGGAGCAAATATTGCCACGGGTTCGATCAGCGCGGGTGGATATGCGGTTCTCTATGATGCTTCCAGTTTATCACTGAGCGACGTGCAGAATGCGTGGGGCAGCGGTATCAATTTCGTGGGAGTGGCAAGCTGGCAGGCATTGAACAATACCGGCGATAGGATCGGGATATGGGAGGACTTCACCAGCTATGGAGGCGGCTTTGTGAACGCAATCATCGACGTGGACTATGATGATAGTTCTCCTTGGCCGGCGCCGAATAATTCTGCCTCCATCTATCTAACGGAATTTGCACTGGACGCAAATTCTGGGACCAGCTGGGCTCGGAGTCTGGACGGAATGGCGAATGCCTTCACGAGTGCGGCGGCGGGGGCGAACTTGGCTACCAACGTTGGGAGTCCGGGAATAGGCCCTGTCGTGGTTCCAGAGCCGTCACGGCTGCTTTTTGTCTTGATGGGGGTCTTTGGAATGGCGTTGACCCGCCGCCGCTAGGCGAAGAGGTCCATGCGGGGGACGCCGGTGCCGTCTTTGGTGGCATAAAAGGGTCGTTTTTCGATATCGTATGCGGTTTTTGGAGAGATACCCATGGCGGTGAAGATGGTGGCGTGGAGGTCCTCAATGCCGATTTCGTCTTTGGTGGCAAGGAGAGGGCGTTCGTTGGCGGTTTGACCGTAAAGGTGGCCCTTTTTGATGCCACCTCCGAACAGAAGAACCGAGCCGGCGCCGGTAAAGTGCCGATGTTGGCCGTAGTGTTTCATCTCCTTGAGGACTTCCGTCTTGGCGCGGGACTGGTCTTTGGCGTTTGAGCCGGGGACGCCTTCCATGATCATGTCCCGGGAGAACTCGGAGGCGATGATGACGAGGGTGCGGTCGAGACGCCCGCGTTCTTCAAGATCGAGAATCAATTGAGCGATGGGTTGATCGATTTGCTTTTTCATTTCGGTCACAGTGGTGTGTCCATTTTCGTGGGTATCCCATTGTCCGAAGGGGTTGTATTCCGTGGTAACTTCAATGAAGCGGGCACCGGCCTCGGTGAGGCGGCGGGCGAGGAGGCAACCGAGTCCAAACTTGCCAGTGTTGTATTTTTGATAGGATTTTCTGGGTTCGAGCGAGAGATCGAAGGCGGTGCGATCGGGTGACGAGAGGAGGCGATGGGCGTTGTCCATGGAGCGGACGATGGATTCCTGGTGGAAGTCCGAAGTCATGTGGGCGGTGGGGCTTTGTTCCATGAGTTTACGGTAGAACCTGTCACGCCGGGCGAAGCGGCTTGGATTCATTCCTTTGGGTGGCTGGACCGCTTGGATGGCGAGGGTTGGATTGGGGAGGACGAAGGGGCCGTATTCGCTTCCGAAGAAGCCACCGGTGTGGAAGGCCTTGAGTTCTTCGGATTCGCCGTGGCCTTCGAGGCGCTGGCCCACATCGATGAATGCGGGGATGGCGGGGTTGCGTGGGCCGAGGACTTTGGCCATCCACGCGCCAATGTGTGGAGCGGCGACGGTGAGTGGGGGGACATATCCAGTATGCCAGTGATATTGGTGTCGGGAGTGGAGGATGTGTCCGAGGTCGGCGACTTTGTGGGAGCGGATAAGGGTGCCGCGATCCATCACGGCGGCGATATTTTCGAGGCCTTTGGTGAAATTGATTTCAGGGACAGCGGTATCGATGGCGGGGAAGGTGGAGAGGATTTCTTTGACGGGGGTGCCGACTTTGAAGGGGACGTAGCGTTTGGGATCGAAGGTATCGGGTGCAGCCATGCCGCCGGCCATCCAGAGGAGGATGCAGGTATCCGCGGTGGGTTTAGGGTGTTCGACGTCTTCATTTGCGAGCAGTCGTGGAGCGCCGCAGGTGAGTGTAGCAGCGGATGCTGCGGAGAGCTTTTTGAGGAAGTCTCTTCGAGTGGAGTGATAGTCTGGGTTCATTGGTTCAGTTGGAATTCGGGGAGCATCAGGACGGCCCAGAGGAGTTCGGCGACGGAGGTTTTCGTGGGTTGGTTCGTGAGTAGTTCGAGAGCGAGGGAGAGTTCTGCACGCGTGGGAGGGCGAGAGAGGGCGCGGAGGTAGACTGTCTGGGTGAGGGCCTTGGCGTTTGGCTTTTTCCCTTGCGCGGCCAGGAGGGCGGCGGCACCGGCGTTGATTTTTTCGTCGAGGGCGGAATTGGCGGTGAGTTCCAGTGCTTGGAGCGTGGATCTTTCTTCGGGGCGGCCGGTGACGACCTGTTCGCGATTGGGGCGCCCGAGAGCGCGCTGAAGCGGGGTCGTGAAGGTAAAGACGGCGCGGGTGTAGGCAGGTTGTTCGTATGATTTTTGTCCCAAGACGCTGGCGACGGCTTGAAGTTGCGCCCCTTGAGCGCGACCCGCGTTCTTGGTCATTTGTTCGGTCACCTCCGGCCATTGTCCGGTGACTTGGGAGATGGCGTCGAGCAACTGCTCAGCGCTGAGGGGACGTGCAATGGGGCCCCGAAACTGGTAGTCTTGGGACTGGGTTTCGCTTTTCGAGACGGGTTGGGTGACTTGTCGGTATGCCTTTGACGTGGCGATGGTGCGAAGAGTGTGTTTGAGGTCGTAGCCGTTCTCGACGAGGTCGACGGCGAGCCAGTCGAGGAGGTTGGAATTCCAGGGACGGGTATCCATGTCGTCGACGGGTTCCACGAGGCCCCGGCCCATGAGTTGTTTCCACAGGCGATTGACGATCGTGCGGGCGAAGCGGCCGTTTTCATCGTGAGTGACGAGATTTGCGAGCTGTGTTTGACGGCCTGAGCGGTCCGGGGCCGTGATTGAGCCGAGTTCCGGGAAGAGGAAGCCTGGTGCGGCGGTTGCGCCGGTCGGTTGGTCGCATCGGTGGAGTTCGAGAGAGCCTGTGGCGTCATCAGAAAAAATGGTGGCCATCGCGTAGGCGTCGGCGAGTTTCCAATCGTTGATGAATGAATCGTGGCAGGAGGCGCATTTGAGGTTGGTGCCGAGGAAAACTTGGGAGATGTTTTGAGCGGCCTGCATTTCGCGGCGTTGGGATTCATTGACGTTGCCGCGCCACTTGATTCCGTTGACGAAGCCTTGTGCGCCGGAGTTTTTCGGGGGATTGACGAGTTCCTCGACGAAGACATCGTAGGCTTTGTTTTTGTAGAGTGACTCGAAGAGCCAGGCGGTGATCTGAGTTCGGCCGCCGTCGATAAAGCCGGTGCCTTTGTATGCGTTGCGCAGGGCGTCGTTCCAAAACGTCATCCAGTGTTCGGCGTAGGCTTTGTTGTCTTTGAGGAGACGCTCAACGAGTGTGGTGTGTTTGTCGGGAGACCTTTCTGCCACGAACGCGGTGGTTTCGGCGGGGGTCGGGAGGAGGCCCACCAGGTCGAGCGAGGCGCGGCGGACAAAGGTGCGATCGTCGACCGGGCCTGAAAATTGGAGTTGGGTTTCGATGGAATAGGCGTGCAGGAATCGGTCGACGGGGTTCTCGTGACCGGGAAAATCGGGAAGAGGCGGCCGATTTGGTTTGAGGGGTGCTTCGTAGAGCGGTTTGCCCGAGAAGGAAAAGCCTTGCTGCCAAGGCAGGTCGGCTTCGATCCATTTTTTGAGAAGGGCGACTTTTTCGTGTGGGACGCGCTCGCCTTTCGGCGGCATTTGGATATCGGCATCATTGCTGGTAACAACCTCGACGAGATACGAAGCGGCGGCGTTTCCCGGGACGACGACTTCACCGTATTCAGAACCTTCGATGAGGGCGGCGCGAGAGTTGAAGGAGAGGCCTCCTTTCTTTTGATCACCGGAGTGGCATTCCGCGCAATGCTCGCGGAGGATAGGGACGATCTCGTGGCTAAAATCGACGGCTTGTGAGTTGGTGTGGGGCAGGCCGGCGATCAGGAGGCAGGAGAGGTTTTTGAAGAAGCGGGGCATTTTGAGTCTTCGGCATTCGGGGCTCGGCATGGGGAGACCGTTCCAGATATTGAGATATCAGAAGATTCCTTCGGAGCCGGGGACTTTGATTTCGTAGTGCTTGTCGGGCCCGGGATTCGTGGGGGCGGGCGCATCGAAAGAGAGGGCTTCGGTGCCGAGCACCACTTCTGAGTTGAGTGCTTCATCCCACGTGACTTTTTGGCCGGAGTAGGAAGCCATGCGACCGAGGATTGCGGTGAGGGTTGAGTTGGCTCCGCGGGTCGCTTCGTCGTAAGGGAGGTCTTTGCGGATGGCTGCGAAGAAGTGATCGTGTTCGAGTTGATAGGGGTTTTTCTCGAGGCGGGTGCGCCAAAAGGGGGATTTGGCCTCGCCCCATTTGTGGAGAAGGCCGGTGGATTTTGACGTGATGCCGCCTTGCCCAGTTGATCCGTCGACGTATTCGGCATGGAGGTTGTAGCAGTTAGGCATGTGGCGAGTGTGGAGGAAGAAATGCGTGTCGTCCGGGAACGTGTAATCAATAGCGTGATGGTCGTAGATCTGACCATAGTCATTTGTATTGCGGGTTTGGCGTCCGCCGAGGCCGATGGCGGAAACGGGGGTGTCTTCTTTGATCCACGTGGCGATATCGGTTTGGTGGACCTGTTGTTCGACGATGTGATCGCCGCTGAGCCAGGTGAAGTAATACCAGTTGCGGATTTGGTATTTGAGTTCGGTATCTTCGGGGGTGCGCGCGTAGTATTTCCCAACTCCACGGGAAAGGTAGTATGAGCGCAGCGAGATGAGTTTCCCAATTTCGTTGTCGTGGAGACGCGAGATGAACTCGTGGTAGAGGGGGCTGTGGCGACGGTCGTGCCCGACGGCGGTTTTGAGGCCACTTTTTCTGGCGAGTTTGGCTGCGGCGAGGATGCGGCGGACGCCAGGGCCGTCCACGGCGACGGGTTTCTCCATGAAGACGTGTTTGCCGGCATTGATGGCGGCTTCAAACATTGTGGGGCGGAAGCCGGGGGGAGTGGCGAGGATGACGACATCGATTTCGGGAAGGGCGAGGATTTTCTGGTAGGCGTCCAATCCGGTGAAGCGGCGTTCGGAGGGGACGTCCATCACCTTCTTTTGGGTACCGGCGTCGGGGGAGCGGGAAAAGTTGGTTCCTTTTACGAGGTTCTTGTAAGAGGTTTCGAGTTGGTCTGGGAACGCATCGGCCATGGCCCAAAGTTTAACCGGGCCATCCGTGGAGAGGGCCTGGACGCAGGCGCCGGTCCCGCGACCGCCGCAGCCGATGAGGGCGATTTTTAGTTCGTCGGAGTGGGCGGCGTGGACGTGGGGGAGGGCGACCTGAGCGAGGGCCGCTCCTGTCGTGGTTTTCAAGAATTGTCGGCGGTTGGCAGGGGGCATGTTATTGGCCACGAAAAGACGCAGGCGGCAGTGCAACCGGGGGCAGCCGGCAGCGGTGCCATTTTTGGGGAATCGGAGCGAGTTTAATCCGGTAAGACTTATTCGTTGGCGTTGAGATCGAGCCGGCGTGCCCAGATATTGCGAAAACGAGTAGGATTTTTGTGATCCTGAAGGCAGATGGCTCCTTCTTTTTCATGAGGGACGTATTGGGCGACTTTTTTGTGACCGGTGGCGCCGAGGTATTCTTGGCGATGCTGTGTCAGGACGCCATTATGAAACACGGTGATGTAGGCCTTCTTTGTCACCTTGCCATTTTTGTCGAATTCAGGAGCTTCAAAGATGATATCGTAGGATTGCCACTCGCCGGGTTTGCGCGAGGCGTTCACGAGGGGCGGCTTGTAGCCGTAGAGAGATGAAGCCTGGCCGTCGGCGTAGGATTTGTTTTTATAGGAATCGAGGATTTGGAGTTCGTATTTGCCTCCGCAGAAGAAGACACCGGAATTGCCGCGTCCCTGAGAGACTCCGACAACTTCTGATGGCGTGGCAAATTCGATATGGAGCTGGACGTCGCCAAATTTTTCCTTGGTGCAGATAGTACCGCCTTTGCCTGAATCCCGAGGGGGCACTTCGAAGAATCCGTCTTTGACGTTCCACTGCGCAGGTTCGCCGGTTTTCTGATTGATCCAGCCGGAAAGGTCGGAGCCGTCGAAGAGTATGACTGCATCTTTTGGCGGGGCGCCTGGTTTTTTTCCGGGAGTGACGACCTTTGGGCGGGGGCGGCTATCGTCGTGGACGCGCCATTTGTTGCCGGGGAGGAAGGGGGTATCGGTGTATCCTGTGGGGTGGACTTTTGGTGGTTGAGGTGCGGCGTTTGCGGCGGCTGGCTTGTTCTTCTTTTGATCCTCGGCTGCATGCAGCGCCGTGGCAGCTGTCACAAGGAGAGCGATGGTGAGGGAGGTGAATCTCATAAGGGGCATTGGATTGGTAGGACTTTGGATTTTACTCGAATTGGTGAAACGCGATCGTGATGGATGATCTTTCCCGATGCGAGAGCAAAACAAGGGACTGCGGTTGACTCGATGGGGAATTGATTGGGCGCGATCGGCGGGACTGGGTCATGGAGCGTGGGAAAGGTACTGGGAAGGGAGGCCTTTTTCAGCGAGGTGCCGAAGGAAGCGGTTGGGCCATTGTATTTTGTGGATGAGTGGCGGCGGCAGGGCGCACCGGGTGACAGCACGCCGGGTTGGCGAACGTTGAAGGGAAGGCATATTAAGATGGTAAGAACGATGCGAGCAAGACGACGGAACATACTAGTCGCGGTCCTGGTGTGGATAGGATGGGATGCAGCTGCATCGGGAGAAGCAGGGCACTGGCCGGATCCTGTGGCGAATGACGTGATACCTTACCAGACATCTCCGATGACCCACGGGCCTGTTTTGGGGAACTTGGCAAGTGATTCTGTTCGCGTGTGGATTCGCACCGAGGAGCCCATGTCTTTTGACGTGCTTTATGGGAAAGATCTTCCGTTGGAAGAGGGCGATGCTTGCAGTTTCGTACGCGGAGAGACAAGTGGCGATGCGGATGCGACGGGGTGGGTCGAGTTGGCGGGGTTGGATGCGAATGAGCGGTATTACTATGGTGTGCGAATTGATGGGGAGCTGGCAGATACCCGCATGGAGTTTGATCGTGCTTGGCCGAGTTTTCGCACGCTTCCGGATGAGACGAGTTTTGCCGATGCGGAAGGAAATCCGGAGGGGTTATTCAACTTCAGTTTTTCGACGAGTGTGGGGCAGCGCCAGCGATCGCCGGGTCAGAACTACGGGATATACGGTAATCCGCCTGCGTTTTTGACATTGTGGAAGGAGCACGGTGAGGACGTTTTCTTCCATATTGTGAACGGTGATTACACTTACGAAGAACTATTGGATGGCACCTCAGCAGGCTATGCGAACAACTACAAACTATATTTGGATCGTGGTCGCAATGTTTCCAACTTTTTACGTTATGTTCCCATGTTCACGATGTATGACGATCACGAGGTGAACTCGAATCTCGATGGCGCGGGTGAAGTGGGTTTGGGGGATGGGGATTACCTGGTGCGGGACGCCGGGATCAAAGTCTGGCAAGATTATGCGGAGTGGGCGAATGGGGAATCTGGACTACGAGGGGAATTGTTTTTCGGGGAGGCGAAATTGGAAGGGGATATTTTGTATGACGCGAATGCGGATTTCACGATGTTGCAACCGGACAAAGTAAGCACCATTCACGTGGGGAATTACATCAAGGGGGACGGGCGTTCAAAAAAGGAGCGTGGCGGTGCGAACGTTGGCGTTTATGGGTTGGTGGAAGTCGTGGACGGCCAGCGGCTGCGGTTGCAGCCGGGATTCAAGCAAGCGGGGAAGGCGAGTTACAGTATTGGGACGCATCATTACTTCGACCGCGTGATTGGGAACTGTCATTTTTTCTTTCTGGATGGGCGTGGGCAACGATCGAAATTCTTGGGGGCGGAGCGGTCGCATGACGATGATCGATTCATCCTCGGCAAAACCCAGCGCGAGTGGTTTCTGGAAGGAGTAAAGGCGACGGACGCAGACTTTATTTTTGTGGTGTTTCCTGATCCGTGGGTCATGTATCACACCGCTCATCATGTGAGGCCGGGAAGTTTGGAATCCAAGGGGGATGGTTTTGCGGGGTATGTTTGGGAGCGGGAAGAGATGATGCCGGTGTTGGATGGGATTGAGAAACCGGTGATTATTTTGACCGGGGATTTGCATCATCCTTTCGCGGTTCAGGTGACGGACAATGTTTGGGAGTTTTTGACATCGCCGGTGAATTCCGCGGGTCATCCGATGGGCACCGCAGGATTGCCGCCATTGGGGGGATGGTTTGACAGCGAGGGGCGGGCGGTGAAAATCAAGTGGGGGGGCGGGTATCCGGACAACGTACATTACTTGCGACAGCGGAGCATCGTTTACACCGTTGTGCAGGTGAACAATGTCGTAAAGGCGGGGCGGCCAGAAGGTCCGGGTTATCAATGGATTGCATTTGATGAGCCACAGGTAGTCGTGAAGTTCTACGATGGTTATACCGGGAAGTTGCTTTATGCAGAGGGGATTTCGACGGCAGATGCGAAATCCTCGCAGGAGCCGGCGCCGAAGGTGAGCCGATTCCCGGAGGCGGCGAAGCCATGATGGAGTCTGAGTGGTTGGATCTGCAAAGTGAGCTCAGTGGTCCCTGGTTTGGTGCGTGGCATTTTGTGGTCTGAAGCGAAGAAATTGGTGAGTAGTGGTTCGTGTTTTATGCTTGGAAGACTGGGACGGATATATGGAGATTCGAACGACAGATCATGAGCAAGCGGAGATGCCGCGGCGAGGGGCGTTGGATTTCCGTCCGACGCGATCGGTCACGAAGGAGTTCGATCCGCAGTCGGACACCCAGGTGCCCCTGCAGACTTTTTTACGTAGAAAACCAATGGTGGTGATCTCGAGTGAAGCGACGACGAAAATAGACCGGACTCGGGCGCATTTGGATGGGATATTGGATACGATGTACGCGATGTTGCAGGTGATACGATCAAAGGTGCGATGGTGAATATGATGATGAGCGAGGTGACGGAGGTAAAGCGTGTATCCTTTGAGGATGAGTCCAATGGATGGTGGCGCAAGTGGGTGATGGTGACATTGGAGAAAGAGTTGCTTGAAGCAGTAGGGGGTGTGGCCAGAGAAACCAGTTGGGAGGTTGATTGGGGGGAGGTGCGGGAAAACGGATGATCGCGGGAATGAGATGGTGGTGGGGACTTCTTGGCGCTTGGTGTGGTGTCGGTTCTGTGGCGTGGGGTCATCCTGTGCATGGTCCTTTGCAGGTAGAATTTCCATTGGTGCAAGGTTTTGAGACGTTTTACATTGAGAATGATGATCGGGAATACCTCGCAGACGGTGGGGAGATATTGTTAGGTGAATTGAACTGTGTGGGGTGTCATGCTCCGCCGGAAGGTTGGGAGGACCGGCTCGGTGCGAATATGGGGCCGAACCTGGCCGGAGTGGGGTCGCGCATGACCACCGAGGACATTCACACGATGATTCAGTATCCGCGTTTTATGAAGACGGGGACGCGGATGCCGGCCTTGTTTGCGGCAGAGGATCGTGATCCTGCTGCGATTGAGGCGTTGACGCATTATCTGGCATCTCTCAAGGAGGAAGAAGGGGCGGGCGATGAGTTGCCCGTGGGAGATGAAGTGCGAGGTGCGAAACTGTATCATCAGGTGGGATGTGTGGCCTGTCATATGCCTGATGCGCAGTATCGTCCCGAGTTCTGGGGAGACAGTATAGAGGCGGAGTTTCCTGCCATTCCTTCGGTGCCGATCGCCTTGGCAGGCGTGTACAGTGAGGACTACCTGACGCGTTTTCTGATGGATCCCCTGAAGCATCGTCCCGGGGGCCGGATGCCAGATTTTCATTTGTCCGCACAAGAGGCTGCGGACATTGCGAAGTATTTGCGGACGGGGCCGACGCCGACACCGCCCTTTGAGCCGAGTGATTTGGCGGAGGACCGGGAGTTGATTGCCGAAGGGAAACAGATATTTGATTCGCAGGGTTGTATGGCATGTCATGTTGTGGGTGAGGACGCGGGCATGGAAATGGGGGCGCGGCGAGCGAAGCCGTTGATAGAATTGAATGCGCGGGCGGCGAAGAGTTGTTTGTCGACGCGAGCCCAGCCAGGAGGCATTCCGTTTTATCGCTTGGATTTGATTCAGCGGAAAGCGTTGACTTTGGCATTGATGCGTTTGCAGGGAGACGAAGTGGAGAACGAGATGACGGCCCGCGATGAGGCGGATCGCTTGATGACGCGATTGGGATGTTATGCCTGTCATTCGCGTGATGGGAAGGGAGGGCTTGAGCTGTCGCGGGCGGCTTATTTTTCCCCTTTAGATCCGGCGGCGATGTCTTTGGGAGATCAGGGGCGATTGCCACCTTCCCTGACTCACGTGGGGCGCAAGCTTACGCGTGACTGGTTGGAGAAGATTTTATCAGGCAACGGAGGAGAGGTTCGTCCGTTTATGTCGGCGCGAATGCCGCGACACCGGGAGGAAGATGTGGGGCGATTGGTAGCGTTATTTGAGGAAGCGGATGAGCGGGATCCGTCTGTGGAAATGGATACCAGTGGATTGGAGAAGCACCAGCGCAGTCACTTTGGACGGGAATTGATGGGGATCAATGGATTGGGATGTGTCACCTGTCATGGATTGAATGGGGAGAAATCCTTGGGGGCGCCATCAATTGATTTGACGGATACGACAGAGCGGCTGCGTCCCGGGTATTTTAAGGAATTGCTGTTGGATCCTCAGGGGATGAGCCCGGGGACGCTCATGCCGCCGCTGTTTATGAATCGGAAGAAGGCGGATCAGGAAGTGGAACAGATCTGGACCTACCTGAAAGAACTGGATCAGGCGCGATTACCTGATGGTTTGTTGAAGGACGGGGAGTATGAGCTGAAGCCCGGGGAAGCGGGCGCGCCGATTTTATTGAGGACGTTTCTCGAGGGTGCGGGTTTTCAGGCGGTAGCGGTGGGATATCCAGAAGGCTTGAATGTGGCGTTTGACGCTTTGGAGGGACGATGGGCGTTAGCGTGGAAGGGACGGTTTTTGGATGCGATGAGCACATGGGAAGAGCGTCATGCGACTCCGGCGGTACCATTGGGCGAGGATGTATTGGCATTGAGCGAAGGGATTCCCTTCGCGATGCTGTTGGAACCGGACGAAGCGTGGCCGGAGGAGACCGGGGAGCGGGCGGGCTATGTTTTTCGCGGATATCGGATTGAGGATGATGGAGTGCCGGTGCTTTTATACGATTATGCTGGGATGAAGATAGAAGACCGACTGGCACCGGCTGAAGATGGTGAGAGGTTGGAGCGAAGAGTGACCATCGAGGGATCGGGTGATCTTTATTTTGAGGGTTTACGCGAGGGCGAATCCGACCGACGCAAGGTGGTGTTTGAGAACGGTGTGGCAACGATTGAGGAGGTTTTGGATTGGTGAGGTTGGTCGTCTGGACCGTGGCATACTTGGTGGCCCAATTGCCCGGTGCGGCAAGGGGCGATGATGCATCTGAATACTATCGTCTGGTGACGTATCGTGTTCCGGAAGAGTTAAAGTTGGAGGCAAGTGGACTGGCGTTGTTGCCGGATGGGCGCTTGGCGGTGGCGATTCGGAAGGGAGAAGTCTGGATCATTGAGAATCCGACGGCGGAGTCTCCTTCGGCGGAAGCATTGGGATATTCCTTGTTTGCGAGTGGACTGCACGAGCCACTGGGTTTGGCCTGGCACAAAGGCGCTCTCTATACGACGCAACGCAGCGAAGTCACGCGTTTAGAAGATCGAGACGGAGATGGAAGGGCAGACTTGTTTTTAGCGGTTGCGAAAGGGTGGGGCGTTTCCGGGAACTATCACGAGTATGCGTATGGGCCGGTTTTTGACCATGACGGGAATCTTTGGGTGACCTTGAATGCGACAATCGGGGATCGGCGAGACATGGCGGGAAACCGTGCGTCGGATTTTCCGTGGCGGGGATGGTCAATGATGATGCGTCCTGGGGGAGAACTCGAACCGGTGAGTTGTGGCTTGCGGTCACCGTGTGGGATCGGTGTCAATGGGGCCGGCGACGTCTTTGCGACGGATCAGCAGGGCAACTGGTGGGGAACGAATCCCCTGGTGCATTTGAAGACGGGGGTGTTTCACGGGCATGCGGAATCCCTATCCGACGTGGATCGTGTCGAATCGCCCGTCGAGCATCCAGGATTGATACCTCAGGGATTGACGGTGGCAGAGGCGGTTTCGGCGATCCCGGGCTATCAGGCGCCCGCCGTTTGGTTTCCGTATGACAAAATGGGGCAGAGCACGACGGGGTTGGCATGTGATTTGACGGGAGGGGCATTTGGTCCTTTTAAGGGGCAGTTTTTCGTGGGGGAGTTCACACATGCCTTTGTCAGCCGCGTATATCTTGAGAAGGTGGGTGGGGAATATCAGGGAGCATGTTTTCGGTTTCGAGATGGTTTTCAGAGCGCGGTTGTAGCGTTGGCATTTTTAGCAGACGGGTCGCTTGCGGTAGGGGAAACGAACCGTGGTTGGAACTCGTTAGGGACCCGATCATATGGATTAGAGCGCTTGGTGTGGACCGGCAAAACGCCTTTTGAGATCCTTTCCATGGAAGCGCGGCCTTCGGGATTTTTGTTGACCTTCACCAAGCCGGTGGATGGTAATTTGGCGGGAGAGGCGGATGCGTACGTGATGACATCTTACACCTATACTTATCACCAGCGCTATGGAAGTGAGGAAGTGGACACACGGGGGGTTGAGATTGAGAATGTCAAGATGGGTGCGGACCGACGGAGTGTTTTATTGGAGTGTCGGCGATTGCGGGCGGGATACGTGCACGAGCTGCGCCTTGATGGAGTGCGATCTGTGGAAGGTGAGGCGTTACGGCATCCCGAAGCCTTTTATACCCTGAACCGGATCCCGGATTCAGGGTGACGCGCCGAGGGAGGGGCCATCATCGACGGGGTGATATCCTCTGGGAATTTTGAGGCGTTCGGGATCAACTTTGATGTCGTGCACGCTGCGGAGACGAAGAGTCGTTGTGGAGCCATCGTGCCAAAAGTTGGTCATCATAACGGGGAACAGGTTGCTATCCATTCTTGGCAAGGCGAGTCGGGAAGTCGCGCGGATACGCGCTTTGCCGGGGAGGCTGACAGCAATCTTTTCGAGGTATTCGGTAAAGAGTTGGAGTGTGTGATGGTCTTCGGGAGGGAGATTCAGTGATGCGATTTCCGTGACGAAAAGCTCAGATATTTTCCGATCGCCTTCCCAACCGATGAGCACTTTGCATTCGTGGAGGCCGATGTTTGTGCGCTCCCCGGTGTCCTCGTAGCGGACGGGGTTGTCTTTCGTGTTTAGGTGTTCGGGCGGGTGGAGCTGGTTGAGTTTTTTTGTCAGGCGATTGCGGGCATTCCTTTGATCGGGGGTGGGGAGAGTCGAAACATAGTCTTCAATGTTCAAATAGGCTCTGGCGAGAAGGGTGTCGATATTCTCTCGCATTTTTTCGAGGCGTTCGCGGTCGAGGCGAAGGTAGGAGCGGTGGTGGTGGTCGATATGGATGATGGTGCTGGGATTTTCCTGAAAAATGAGGACGTGATCCGGTTCGCTGGCGCGTTGGAGGATGGCTTGGCCCTGAGTGATGGTGATGGTTTCTTTCGGACCGTGGGAGCCGTCTTTTTTTTGTTCGCGGAATGTGATGACGGTATCGGCTTGGGAGGTGACGAGGGAAGCGAGAGTGAGGCCGATGGCGAAGAGCGGCTGGAGAGAGCGGGCAGTGAGGGGTCGTGACGACATGAGCGAGCAGTTTATATAAAATACAATAATTATAGCTAGTATGTCAATGAGTGCAAGGTGTGATTGAGGGTGTGGGAGCAAGACTGACGGTTTTGACGGAGTGGTTGTGGGCGGGGCATTTATTTGAAGGGGGGTTTATGGTGATTGGGGAGCGTGGGGTTGTGTCTGGCGGGGGCGCGCGGGCAGGCTGGGTGTTTGCGCGAGGAGCTGTTGGTAGAGGGACCTGTATTGTTGGGCAATGTTTTCGAGCGCGAAGCGATTGATGACATGGCGTCGTGCTTGAGTGCCAAGCCGTGCGAGACGGTCAGGATCTTCGAGAGTCCACTCGATTCCGCGGGCGAGTGAGACTGGGCTGAAGGGTTCGGCCAGATATCCTGTTTCCTGGTGCTGGACGACCTCTTTGGTGGCGGAGGCGCCGAAGGCGACGATTGGTTTCGCGCAGGCCATTGCTTCGGCGGCGACGAGTCCAAAAGACTCTTGACGTGAGGGAGCAACCACGATGTCTGAAGCGGAGTAGAGGGCGGCGAGGCTGACTTCGTCCTTGAGGGTTCCGAAGTAGGTGGTGGCGTATGAAAAATCGGGCTCGGCATCCTTGGATGGCTTGTCCATGCCGAAGATGGCGAGGTGGAGATCGGATGAATTAAAGCGAATTTCTTTGAGAGCGGAGACGAGTTCGCGATAGCCTTTGTTCGGATCGGAGCCTGCAAACATTGCGCCAAAAGTAATTACGAGTTTGTCTTGCGGGAGATTGAGCAAATGGCGCACGGCTTTTTTTTCTGCGGGTTTGAAGATGGTTGTATCAATACCGTTTGGGATGACAGCGAGCGCACGCATCTTCCAGAGTGCGCTTTGTTCCGCCTGATCGGCGAGCCATTGGCTTGGAGTGACGCCGCTGACAGGTCGCTTTTGTTGTTCAAGCCGGCGATAGGCTTTCGCTTTGCGATGCCATGTCCATGCATCCAAGTCGAGGCCGCCTTGGCACTTTGGTCGGCTGGTTTTCTCGTATGGGTGAGGATATCGTTGGGCATCGGAATATTCGTGATGGAACATGCCGCAGACGGGCCACATATCGTGGAAAGTCCAGACGATGGGGGTTTGGGGGGATGCGAGGCGGGGGATGCTTTGAATGGGGAGGAAGGCGTTTTGGACCCAATGAAGGTGAATTAGGTCGGGTTTGAAGTGACGGATTGATTTTGTGAGGTTGAGATTGGGCAGCCAGGCAAGGCTTTGATGGACGAGGTCTGGGAACGAGGTGAGTTTCAGGGGGAGGCGCTCGGCATAGCGGCGGAGAGAGTCATGGATGGGGTGAGTGATTGCGAGTGTATCGGGATCGGCGCCAGATTTTTCAGCGACGAACATTTGTGATGCTTCGATGTCGGGGAGGCTCTTAAGGGCACGATGGAGGCGGGTGGCGGCGCGACCGGCGCCTCCGAGCGTATCATGGGTGCTGAGATGGAGAATCCTCATGGTTAGTCTTCACCGTAGTGTTCGAGTGACTGATTCAGGATGCAGGGGCACTGGAGTTGGTAGCGAGGGCGGGTTGGGGTGGCTCAGCTTCTTGAGGGGGCTGAATTTCGTTTAGGGATTTACGGAACATTTTTGGAAAGACGGTTCCGGTGACGAGGAGTTTTGTCAGGGCCATTCCAAGGAACAGCCCGGGGAGTCTAAATTGGGCGAAGCCGAGGGTTGCGGGGCCGAGGATGACGAGCGCTTCGAGGAGCACGAATAGGGCGGCGGGTTTGACCATGCCCATTCCGATCAGGAGGGAGTGGTGGATATGATTCCAGATACCGATGGTGAAGAAGCACATGAAGGCGAAGAGGGTTAGTCTGGGGATCTGGACTTCGGGGCCGAGCCACAAGGGAATGAGCGATGGACCGAAGGCTACGAGACCGGCCATCGCGGCTAGGCAGTAAGCGGCTCCGAATCGGCGGAGGCGAGCAGCAGCGGTTTTGATCCAGTTGAGGTCGTAGCGAGTAAGGGCATCGACGATGGCCGGCCACGTGGGTGTGGTGATCATAATGACGAAGCCGGCAAGCGTCACATCGATTTGAATGAGGACATTAAAGACGCCGACCGTGGCGGGACCGGCGAGGTGTCCGATGATGAGAGCGCATACATTGAACTCGACAAGGGCCGTCACGGAGGAAGACAGTGAGAAGGCGACGCCATCACTAAAGAGATGTCGCGCGATGCTGGGGCGGAAGAGGCTTGGGCGTGGGAATAGCCAGGGGCGCTTGATGAGCAGGTGAATCGTGTTGCCCAGCTTGGCGAGGGCGTTTGATCCGAAGACACAGAGGAGGAGGTATTCGATTGATGGGAAGTGAGCGATACCGAGTGCGAGAGCGGTTGCACCGAGAAAGTTGCCGGCGGCGCCCCAAGCGTTGTTGATGTTGGCTTCGAGATAGCCTTCTCTTGTTCGCTCTGTATGGCTGAGAATAAATTGGACGATTACGATCCCGAGGCCAAGCCAGAGCGCGGGGCGCATGGTATCCTCGAAGGGTGCGTATTTCTGGCCGAATAGCACGGGGAGAGGGATGGTTGTGAGAATGCTAGAAACCACCATCACGCCGATGGTTGCGAGGCCTAGGATGATGAAGAAAGCCGTTGTGTAGAAGGATTGTTGGTCGGAGCGTGAGTGACGGGCGAGGGCTTGGGAGATTCCATGTGTGAGAGCGGGTCCTACGCCGATCTGGAGGAGCATCACGATAAGGATGCCCATGGCGATTGTTGAGTAGATGCCGAACATTTCGAGTCCAAGGACTCGGATAGCGATCGGGATGGAGATGAGTTGAAGCAGGGCGGTGCCTGCCTTGGACATGAGAGAAGTGATTACGGCCCAGCGAATAGCGTGATTGCGACGGTGCTGGCCGGTGCCTTTTGTCGATGCGCCGCTCATGGTGGATCAGGTGAAGGGAATCTCGGCGACAAGCGAGGGCGCAGGAGCCTTGTTTTTCCTGGCTTCTTCGAGAATGTTCTTCAATTGGTTCCCGATGGTATTCCAGTTGAGTCGTTTCTTGTATTCGGCACGTGAGGTACACGCGAGTGCGTGATACTCATCTCGATTGCTCAGGGTTTTGAGAATGTGATCGGCGTAGTCATCCGCGGAGGCATCAAGAGGGAAGCGGTAACCATTCTGGCCGTTTCGGACGACATTGGAGATTCCTCCGACATCGGTCGTCAGAGATGGAAGACCGTATGCGCTTGCCTCGGCGAAGACCAGGCCGAAGCATTCCGCGACGGTCGGAAGAATGAGAAAGTGAGAATCGGCGAAAAGCCTTTGAAGTTTATCGCGATCGGCGGCATTGGATTTTGAGAGGAAACCGTGGGTTGATACGAATTCAGGGAGACGGTCGTGGGGTTCGGGACCGACGATATGGAGTTGGCATTTGAGGCCATGCTCATTGAGTTTTCGGGCGACCTCGAGAGCCAGAGGACCGCCTTTTCGTTTCCAATCGACCCCGATGAAGAGTAGGGAGCATCTGTCTTTGGGGCGAAGAGCGATTGCGGTTTCGACGAAAGTTTGAGAAGGGGGGGACTCGAGATTGGCCCCAAGGGGTAGGACTCTGAGCTTCTCGGGAGACACGTCGTAGTGGTGAAGGGCATGGTTGGCGGCCCACTGCGAGCTGAAGATTGCAGTATGACAATTTGTCAGGGCGAGCTGGTCGAGATCATGACCGCTCCGGAGTGTTTCTTTCGAGAGATTGCCGAACTCTGGATAGAATCCAACCAAGCCATCGAAAGTGGAATCGGTCCAGAGGACTACGGGCTGACGGGAGTCGAGATAGGCGACGGGACGCGTGCCGGGGCACAAAACGATATCGGGATTGATCCGATCAATTTGCTCGGCAGCTTGTTCTGCAAAGCGGCGGGCGACATCCGGTTGGACATCAGTGAGATAGCGTTTTCGGAGTGTGTAATAAGCGGTTTTTTTCCCGAGGTGCCAGAATTTGTTGTGAATCGCTAGAGGGCCGACGTATTCGATGTGAACGCCTTGGTCGCGCAAGGCCCTGCTAATAAACAAACCTGTTCCGGACCACTGATGAACATCTGTCGCGTCGTATTCCGTAACGTATGCCAGTTTCATGCTTCCGGATCGGCGCTACCGGGTGACGATCTGTCGTTCTGTGGGCTGGGCCGAAGTGTTCGTGTGTGTCTTATTTTTTGGGGGGGGCGGAAGGGTAGGAATCCCAGTTAGTGGGTATTCACTGGTGAGGGAGAGCGGCTAGTCATTTCGTCGTGAATCCAGTGGTATGTTTTTTCCATGCCGTCTTTGAGGGAGATGGAGGGGGCCCATCCCATGAGTTCTTTGATGAGGGTATTGTCGGAGTTACGTCCGCGCACGCCTTTGGGGGCATCGAGTTTGTAATGGCGTTCGAGTTTGATGCCGGCTATTTCCTCGACGATATCGACTAGTTGGTTGATGGTGACCATCTCATCGCTACCGAGGTTAATGGGCTCGGTGATATCGCTCTGGAGTAGGTCGTAGACGCCTTTGGTGCAGTCATCGATGTACATGAAGGAGCGGGTTTGTTCGCCGTCACCCCAGATTTCGATGGAGTGATCGCCGGAGAGTTTAGCGGCGATGACTTTGCGGCAGACGGCGGCGGGAGCTTTTTCTCGACCGCCGTCGTAGGTGCCGAAGGGGCCGTAAACGTTGTGGAAGCGGGCGACGCGGGTACGCATGCCGAAGTCTTCGCGGAAGTGCCGGCACATGCGTTCGCTGAAGAGTTTTTCCCAGCCGTAACCGTCTTCGGGCATGGCGGGGTAGGCATCGGCCTCTTTGAGGCCTGGGTTATCGGACTCATTTTGTTTTTCGGCGTTGTAGACGCAGGCGGAGGAGGCGTAGAAGAAGTTCTTGGATCCGGCGTCTTTGGCGGCCATGAGCAGGTGGGTGTTGATGAGCACGCTGAGCATGCAGAGGGCTTTGTTGTTTTCGATGAAGCCCATGCCTCCCATATCGGCGGCGAGGTTGTAGACGGTGGCGGTATCGGCGACGGCTTTGATACACGCGTCTTTGTCGCGGAGGTCGAGCTGGAGATTTTCGACCTTCTCATGGACTTGGTACCACCCGTTGAAGGGTTTGATATCGACGGCGCGGATGTTGGAGTAGCCTTTGTCTTTGAGGTATTGGACGAAGTGACCCCCGATAAAGCCTCCGGCGCCACAGATAGAGATGGATTCGGTCTTACTCATTTATTGTAATTATAGTTATTAAGAATTTTGTCGAATTTTAATACTATTTCTTCAATTTTAAAACTTTTTTCTGCATAAATTCGCGCATTTTGGGCTTTTTCGGCGCGAAAAGCATCATTTTCGAAGAAACGCTCTGCGGCGTGAAGGAAAGCTTGGGTATCGCTGGGGGGGACGGTGAGGCCTGCGTTCTCGGAATCGATGATTCGGGCGGCGAGATTCACGTTGGGAACGGCGAGAAGGAGAGGTCGTTGGGCGCAGAGGTAGGTGAGAACTTTGGAAGGGACGGAGAAGACCCCTGCGTCTTCTTCGAGGACGCTGATGAGGACATCGCCTGAGGCGAGGACTTTGGGGAGTTCGTCGAAGGGCTGGTAAGGCAGGAGGACGAGATTTTTGAGCTGATACTTTTCACGCTCTGCTTTGAGCCACTCGGCTCCGATGCCTTCTGAGACCACCACGACCTGCACGTCTTGGTGATTCTTGAATTTGAGGGCGAGTTGGAGAAGGAGGTTGGGATTGTGCTTCATCCCGAGAGTACCGGTATATAGAAAGACGAATTTGTGTGAGAGTTCCTGCGATTTGGCCCAGGAATTTACCTTGGGTAGGACGGGTAGCGACTCGATGGGAGCCCAGTTTGGAATAACCGCAACCTTGTCTTCGGGAATATTGAATTCCTTGGTGAGGAGTGGTTTAAAGTCCTCGGTGATGGCGATGACGGAGTCACTTTGATGGAGTTGTCGTTTATCGAGGTATCGGTAGTAGCCGCCAACGAAGCGGCCGATCACAGGGATTTTTTTGCGGACCAGTTTATCGACCGCGATGCTGTAGAAGTCTTGGACCCAGAAAGCGAATCTTGAGCCGACCTTGCGGGCGCTCTCGATGATGGGTTGTTGAGTTTCAGTTGGGGTGTTGGCAGAGAGGATGGAATCGGGTTTCCATTCTTGGATGAGTCTGGCGACCTCGTGTCCGTATTGGACCTCCATATTTCGGCGTTTGCGGAAGGAGTATTTGAATCTGGGGTAATTCGGATCCATGGGGACCTCGGTCACGGTGAAGCGGGCGGGATCGGAGCGTTTTCGGAGCAATTCGCCCCGTGGGGTTTGGAGGGAGCTGGCGAAGGCGTGATTCACCTCATGCCCTTTTGCGGCGAGCGCGCGGGAGAGTTGGACTTGGAAGGGGTGTCCGGCGTAGTCGTGAACGAGAATTCGCATAATATGGCAAGCGCTAAGGGATCAGTAAAAGCTGAGTTTAGAGAATATGCCATAATTTACATAATTATAAGGTCAAAAAATATGATTCTTATTATAATTTTAAACAATTGCGCCTATGTGGCGTTTGGAGCGTCCTCATCGGCAGCCTGCTGAGCGCGAAATGGCTTGTGAGAGACGCTTGTCCCGTCGGAGAGAAGCGTTTTAACGGCCGCCGGGGCCGCGTCCACCGCCTCCACCGGGACCTCGCCCTCCGCCGCCGAAAGCGCCGAAAGGACCATCGCGACGACCGCCGTCGCGAGGTTGAGGATTGAGAACGGCTTGTTGGCTTTCTGCGGTGAGTCCGGATGCGGGCAGCCATGAGGCCACGGCCTCGCTGTCTTGACGATTCCATGCTTGGGCGGCCCGGACGGTGGCTTCTTCGCGGAGCTGAGGGTCTTGGATGGTGGTTGCCCAGGCGACGCCTCCTTCACCGTCCTCCCGAGCGGCGTTTGTGGCGAAGGAAGCGATGGCTTGGTCTTTGGCGGGAGAAGCGGCCATCGTGTTGAGGTATTCGCTAGCGGCGATGGGGTCGTCGCGGCTCCATTCGCCGAAAGTGGCGCGAATGGCTTGGCTCTGGGCATCACCTGCAGGGAGGTTGAGGGACCAGAGGAGTCCTTCTTGAGGGTTGCGTTCCGCGAGTTCGTCGGCGACCTCCGCGATGGCGCGCACCGCTTGAGGGTCGCCGGCGAGTCCAGCGGCCCAATCGGCGGCGCCGTCGAGATCGGAGCGGGTGAATTGGCCGGCGAGGGTATCGTAGGCGGAGATTTTGGCTTCTCCGTCTGGGAGATTGGCGATCCATAGTTTCGCTTCGTCGAGGCCTTTGGTCTGAATTTGTTCTCGCGTAATGAGATCCATATATTGTCTTTGCTGTCCTTCGTCTTGGAGGCTGAGGACGTATTCGGCGGCGGCCTCAGGATCGGCTTCGGCAAAGCCGCTCATGATGCCGCGTTCGTAGGCTTGGAGCTCCCAGCCGTCCAAGTCTTCTTGGCCCTGGAGCCACGCGAGAGCGCCTTGTGGATCTTCGGTGGCCCATCCTGAAAGGACCGACATCGTCGAAAAGGCGGAGCCGCGGTTATCGGTGATTTCTTCCTGAGTATAGGCGAGAGCTGCTTCGGGGTCCATGGCACCCCAGGCGTAGGTGAGGACTCGCATCTGTCCGAAGTCATCGCGGCCGGGATTGCCTTCTCGCATGGCGCGCACCGCGTCTTCGATATTATCCGGGGAAATATTCGCGAGGATTTCTGCGAACAGAGCGTTTTTCTTCAGCAGATTGGGTTCTCGAATGGCTGAGAGAATGGCATCGTGCATTTCGGACTTGGACAGCATGCGTGTGCTGCGAGTGCCGGCATTTCCGTTATCTCCGTTGCTGGCGCTGATGGAGTCGACATCGTTCTCTTTATTGCCGAGGAGGGAATTTCCTTGGGCCTGCTGGATAATGTTTCGCTGGACGACTTGGGTACTAGAGGATTCCGACGGGGCTGGCGGGAGGACGTAGTGGCCAACAGCGAAAGCGCCAGCGGCGACGGCGAGCCAAATGATGTGGGTTAGGATACCTTTCTTCATGGTAATCAGCGAGTTATGAGAAAAACAAGACGATTTTGGGCAAATTCGAGAACTCAGCAAGCTGAGTATGAGGGATAGAACCCTGAAAGGAAAGAAGGGTTTCGGAACGTGAGGCAGTTGCAACTGGCAGCCAAATGAAGGCTTTCATTTGCCTGAAGTCATTGTATCTAGGGGGCAAAAGGGGCTTGGTGGGTATAAAAAGAGGCGGCACCAGAACAAGTCTGATGCCGCCTAACCCCCTCAACACATAAACAAGTAGTCAACAGATCGAATGCAAAAGCAGAGCAACCTGCGAACTATTGATGTGCCTGATAATAGTTATAAGAAGCATGACACACAAGGTTTTTTTTAATTATTTTCAAGGGCTGAAAAACCCCAAATTTCAGGTAATTTTAAGGTTGTAATGTTAGGTTAATGTTTAAGGTTTGTGAACTTTTAGACCTCGGGCACCCGAAAGCTGGTGCGTTCAACATGGCGCTTGATGAAGTGTTGTTGGGCTGCTGCGAGATTCCGGTGCTGCGGGTTTATTGTTGGGAGCGCCCGACTGTTTCTTTCGGTTACTTTGAGCCGTTAGTAAATCTGCCGATGGAGTATCGTGAAGGACAGTATGATTTGGTGCGTCGTTGGACGGGTGGTGGGGTCGTTGTGCATGGAAGCGATTGGACCTATTCACTTATAGTGCCGCATCGGTTTCTTGGTGACATTGGCGGAACGGCAGGTTCTTATGCGGCAGTTCATCGAGCGATTGGTGACCTTTTAATTGCGAGTGGCATTGAGGCCTCCATAGTTGACGGTGACCGCAAAGCAGGGGGAGTGGATTGTTTTGTAAGCCCCGTTCGCAGTGATGTGATGGTGGGTTCGCAGAAGGTGGCGGGCGCGGCCCAACGGAGGACTCGAGCAGGGATGTTGCATCAGGGGAGCATACAGGGGATCAGGGTGCCTGGGGGATTTGCCCGTCATTTGGCGGAGAGGCTGGCGGAAGAGGTAAGAGCTGTGGATGGATTAGAGAGGGAATTAGAAGAGAAGGCGGCGGACTTGGCGTTGCGGAAATATGGGACTGCCGGGTGGCTGGAGGGAGCGTCACGCCTTGGGCGTAGCTGAGACAGTGAAGCTGGTTCTTTCAACAAGCGGCAGAGGCGAGAGACGACGGCGTGAATTTTGATGTCCAGATTCTGATCGAGAGCCTGCCGTTCTCTCCATCGCTTAAGGCGCATCATGGTCTTTCGGTGAGATGTTGGTTCGAAATGGCACTGGAGCGGTGGTGATCTGTTCGAACGTGCTTGATGCTTCATTGCACCGAGGGAGGCGAGGTGAGGGGAAGTGAGGTTGGAATGAGCGGAGATGAATCCTGAATTCTTGTTTGGTTTGGTTTTGGAAGGAGGAGCTTTTGCTTGAGGCGTGAGAGAAGGATCATTAGGGTGTCGAGCCTGATTTTTCTTGTTTCTCATTGTTTTGAAGAGCTCGTATGAAATCTCCGTCAATGGCGAGACGCATCGCGTGGAAGGTGCGGGCGTTGGGCTGGTATTGCGTGATTTTTTGCGAGCGTGCGGTGTGACATCTGTGAAGGAAGCGTGTGAGGAGGAGTGTTACGGAGGGTGCACGGTGGTCTTGGATGAGCGTGGGGTGGCCGGGGCTTTGCGTTATCGTGCGATTTCGAGCTGCACGACGTTACTGGCAACCGTGGCGGGGAAACGGGTATTGACTGCAGAAGGGGTCGAGGGCTTGGATGGTGCTTGCGAGGTGCGGGAAGCGGTTGTTTCGACAGGTGCTTCGTTGTGTGGATATTGCACCCCGGGGTTGGTGATGACCCTATTTGAAGCCGTGCATCGGGACGATTTGCTTACCCAACGTGATTTGCATGAGCAGTTGCTAGGGAACGTTTGTCGGTGCACCGGATATCAGTCGATGAAGGCGGCGGGACTGAAGGCTCTGCGGCGTTTGCGACCGGCGGATGTCGAGGGTGGGGATATGGGACGCCGCACGGGGGTATTCAACCCGGGGGTGGCGGAGGAGGCGGGACTTGAGGGAGAGAGGGACCGAGAGGAAGAGACACTAGAAGGGGGAAGCGGCGAGTTTCAATATGTGGATGCGTGTGGGGGCCGTTTTTATCGTCCAGCGAGTTTGTCGGAGATGTTGGTGTTGTTGGGGCAAGATCGCGAAGCCGTCATTGTGGCGGGTGGGATGGGGACCGACGGGGATTTGAAAAGGGGAGAGAGCGGAGCTGGTTTATGTTTTGTCTCGATTGAGGGGGTAGAGGATTTTAAAGGGGTGGCGGAAAGCTCGGTTTCGTGGGATATCGGTGCGGCGGCGCCGCTAGGGCAGGTGCGCGCGTCGGCATTGGGGAGATATCCTCTTGTGGAACAGGTGTTGTGTGGGCAATCGCGGCAGATCTTGAATCGAGCGACCGTCGGTGGTTTTCTTTTGGATGGAGGTTTGGGATTGAATGAATGGGCGGGCGTATTGTTGGCCATGGGCGCGCAAGTTAGGCTGGCTTCGGCGGACGGGGAGCGAGAATCGGGAATCGACCACCTCTTGAATCGGGACGGGCGGGTGCGGTTGCGGGACGGTGAGGTCATGGTGTCGATTCGGGTCCCGCGGGTGAAACCGACCGGGGGGCGCCTGATGGCGAAGCATTACCGAGTGCCGGCGTCGGGGGGCGGGGCGGAAGTGGCGGGTTGTTTTTCGGTGCTTTTGGATTCCAAGAAGGGGAGGGTGGAAGAGGCGC
>JBCDBW010000032.1:0-38641 GCA_039182965.1 Verrucomicrobiota bacterium | reverse complement strand
CGGGCGCGCTTGCGATGGGGTTCGCGGGCGTCTTACTGGTCTGGGGGGCGCTGCTGGATACGATGGCGGGCGCGGCGCCCGGCGGGGGGGCTTTTTCCGTGAACGTGGGGGGCTTGCAGACCGCCGCGCGGAACTTAGTAATCTCGCTGGTGGGTGCCATTGCGGTGATTGCTGTATTCATGCGTTACATGAAGCATGTGCCGGGATTCAACCGGATGGTACTCGATAAGGCGATTGCAGAGGGGCCGGCGCTCGATCGTGTCAGTGGGGGGGGGGCAGCAGTTGTGGCTGAGGATCGAGTTGGTGAGACGGGAGTGGCGACGACGGATTTGCGTCCATCCGGTAAAGGCATGTTTGGGAATGACTATCTGGACGTGGTTTCGGACGGGGACTTCATTTCCCAAGGGGCGAGTTTGCGGATTTTAGCGCACGAGGGTTCCCGGATCGTCGTTACGGAGATTCCCGGCTAGCGAGGGGGCGCTGTTCAGCCCCCGGCGACGATGCGGACGAGTTCGAGGGAGTCGCCCTCTTTGAGGCGGGTATGTTTGTGGTCGCGGACGTGGACGGGTTCCCCGTTTAACTCGACGAGGACCGGTTGTCCTTCGAATCCCAGTTCAACGATGAGTTCGGCAAGGGTGAAAGAATCGGGGCAGGATCGGGATTCGCCGTTCAGTTGGATGTTCATGGTTCTTGGCTGAGGATTGCTTCATCCCAGTCTTTCCATACGGGGTCGAAGCCTTGGTCACGTAAGTGTTGGGCGATTTCAGCGGGACTGCGCTCATCGGCGATGTGAAATTGTTCGGTGGCTTGATTGCAGAGGGATTGGTTATCCTCGAGATCGACGCGGCGGCCTCGGACGGTTAGGTGAAGGTCATCATTTCCTTGGCCGGTGTAGCCGCCGGGTTCCGTGTGGCTCCCGGCACTCATGGATGTGATACCGAGCGGAAGGAGGGCATTGCGGAAGGAGGGGCTTTCGCGGGTGCTAAGGACGATTCCGACCTGTGGGAAAATGATGCGGAAGGCGCAGATGAGCTGCAGGTATTCGGCATCGGAGATGGAGTAGCGGGGTTGGAATTCGCCTGCGGCGGGTCGGAGTCTTGGAAGGCTGATCGTGAGGGATGCTTTCCAGCAATGCTTGAAGAGGTATTCGAGGTGCGCTGCGAGAGAGAGGGCCTCGGCTCGCCAATCGGCAAGGCCAAGGAGCGCCCCGATACCGATGCGTCGGAATCCGGCTTGATAGGCCCGCTCGGGGCAATCGAGTCGCCAATCGAATTTTCGTTTTGGGCCGGCCGTATGGAGGTCGGAGTAGGTTTGGCGGTGGTAGGTTTCCTGGTAGACTACGAGGCCTTCGGCACCGGCGGCCACCATTTTGGCATATTCTGGCGCCTCCATTGGACCGACTTCGAGGGCGACTGTGGGGATGAAAGACTTGATAGAGCGAATGGATTTTTCGAGATAACCGTCGGAGACGAAGCGAGGGTGTTCGCCCGCGACGAGGAGGATATGGCGGAAGCCTTCGAGAGAGAGGTGCCGTGCTTCCCGCACGATTTGCTCTTGAGAGAGGGTGACGCGGAGGATGGGGTTGTCCCGAGAAAAGCCGCAGTATTGGCAATTGTTTACGCACTCATTGGAAAGGTAAAGAGGGGCGAAAAGTCGCATTGTTTTGCCGAAGTATTTTTCGGTTTGGCGACGTGAATCCCTGGCCATGGATTCGAGGGCGCCCGAGGACAGGGGCGCAATGAGGCGTTGGAATCGCCCCAGGAGAGGCGATTGGATAGGGGCGTCGTCTTGGAAGATTTGCGAGAAGGGCATGGTTTTCGAGCCAACGATCAGGGTATCCGGCGAAGCAGTGAATGCAATGGAATTTGGAACGGACGGAGGGGATTGACATGGCGTGGAAAACCTCGAAGTTTGGGCGCTGTGGAAGAAGAAGCGAGCGAAGACGAAGCCGAGAAGAACGAGGATCCGGGGGATCTCGGAGGTCTGATTGAGTGCAAAGTAACACCATGGTATTTCCGGCGGATGGGCTTGATGACGTTAATGGTCGTGGGGATGGCGACGTATTTTTTGTATGACGGTTCCATTGGATATCCTAAGAAAAACCGCAAAGCGGACCTTTACGACGCGTTTTTGGCGGCACAGGAGGCAGCGGATGTGGGGAGCGGCCCGGCGGTGGGAGATGGTGGGGGAGATGCGCCGAAGACGTGGGAGGAGGTGGTGGAGGTTCTTGACCTAGAGGTGGATGATGCGGAAGGCGCGGGGCATATCACGAATGTGAAGGAAGCATATGAGGCGGGGGCAGGGGGCGAGACTTGGAAAGCATTTTCTTTGGAGCGAAAGTTGCCGGAGAAGCCTGAGCGGATGACTCAGAAAGAAATTGAAGAGCAGTTTCACTTTGCGTGGGGCTTGTATGCGGTGGGAGGGATTATTATTGCGATCACCTTGTTGAATGCGCGGAAGATGGTGAGCGCGGATGATGAAGCGTATGTGACCGCAAAAGGGAAGAGAGTTCCGTTTGATACGATTTACCGGATAGACAAGCGGAAATGGGACAACAAGGGATTGGCTTACGCTTATTACAAAGAAGGGGCGGATCGGAAGCAGAAGGCGGTGATTGATGATTTGAAGTTTGATGGGGCCGGCAAGATTCTGGACCGGATGCTTATGGGTTTTGACGGCGAACTGGTGGAGCGGGTTTATATCGACGACGATGAAGACGACGCGGAAGCAGATGGTGATGGGGGAGAACCAGGACGAGACGAGGGGTCGGAAGAAATTACGGAGGATATAGTAAAACGGGGAGATCGGGGACGGGAGGAGCCTTAAGAAGAGGGATTTTGGCTGATAAAAAAGTCAGGAAAACACCCATTTATTTAGTTGCCAAACTGTGAGGAGCTTAGTACTGCTACCGAAACCAAGAATCGATCATTATAATGTCCGACCACGAAGCCAAAGTTAAGTCTATTATTGTCGAGCAGCTGGGGGTGAACGAAGAGCAGGTCGTCCCAGATGCGAAATTCATTGAGGATTTGGGGGCGGACTCGCTCGACACGGTCGAGTTGGTGATGGCATTTGAGGAGGAGTTTTCAATTGAGGTTCCGGATGAGGATGCTGAGAAGCTGCAGACGGTGGGTGACGTGACCAAGTATATTGATTCTCACGGGGGCGGGGAGTAGGGACACGTTCTGTCTTGGGGGGCGGCTTGCGGTAGATTTGCTTGGTGGCGGTTTCGTGGATTGTGTAGCGTTGAGGGTTGCTGGCTTACGGCGCTTGCTAGTAATTCGTTGGCTCGGGCGTCAAACGGACCTAGGTTGTGAGAGGACTGATGTATTCGAACGACGACATTCAATATGCGTTGGAGGCGACGACGGTAATTCATGAGCCGGATCGGCGGATCGATACCTTTGGGTCGACCTGTTTTGATTTTCACCTGCTATCGGAGTTGATGGACAAAGTGGGAGAAGTTCGCGTGAGACGTGGGCGGATTGAGGCGGAGCGACCAAAGATCGTTCGACCGGATGCGATTGACGAGACCCTGTTTGAAGGATTTGGCGATCAGGCGGAAGCATTCATGGGTTGGCTCAAGGAAAATGGAGCGAACTTATCATTTTTGAAGTATGGCTTCAGCTTTCGGCAGAGCGACGTCACTGAGGATATTGTTCATGAGCGGATCGAGGCTGTGAGAGACAGTGTGCTTGGAGAGACGAAGGTGGTTTCGAATCCGTTGAGCGCTGTCATCGAAGGGGTAGATGATACGTGGGAAATATCGCTGATGAAATTCACGATCGAGATGATTCAGAAGTCACAAGGAATCAATGTATTTGATTTCAAGCGTCGGGGTCTTTTGTGAGTGGGCTCCGGCACTGAGGAGTCGCTGATGAGGATGAGAGGGGTAAGAATGGTAGAAGGAACGAGGTTTTAGGGTAAGCGGGGAGCAGGTGTCGTA
Organism: Verrucomicrobiota bacterium; assembly: GCA_039182965.1. Classification (GTDB taxonomy): domain Bacteria; phylum Verrucomicrobiota; class Verrucomicrobiia; order Verrucomicrobiales; family DEV007; genus JBCDBW01. The sequence continues at coordinate 34,695 of JBCDBW010000032.1, read as the reverse complement.
TGGGATTTGGTCAGCTCAAGATAGCGGTAGCGCTCTTTGCAGTGGCCATCATGGTGGGGTCGATTCTTGGGGGGATTTATTTTTGGGAGAAAGTGCGCAAGCCAGAGATAGAATTGCTTGAGGGTCTGGCGGCGATCAAGGCGGAGGACGTCGAATTGCCAGATGCCGGCAAGGACATTTATGTGGATGCTGTGGCATTGATTCGGGAGGGGAAGATGGACGAGGGTCGGGCGAAGTTGTTTTCCATTTTGAAATATCATCCGGAGTCCGAGCGGGTAAGGGATGCGCGGAGGATCATTGGGGAGTTTAATTTGGACCGTTTGCTATCTTCTGATCCGATGCCGGGGAAGACGACACATGAGGTGCGGAGTGGCGAATCGTTGAACCTGATTGCGAACCGCAATGATTGCACCATCGGTTTCATTATGAGGGCCAACAACATGACGAACACCACGATTCACCCAGGAGAGCAGATTGTTGTTTTTCCGCTGAAGTTTACGGTGATTGTGAATGTGTCGGAGCGGACGCTGACGTTGACCCTGAATGATCAGTTTTTCAAGGAGTATCCAGTGGACCGGGTTCGATTGCCCGTTGGAGTGACAGCTCCGTTTGCGACGACCATCTCTGACAAGGTGGCTTATTTTGAGGATCGGCGTGTCCCATTGACGGATGCGCGGGTGCACTTTGCGGAAAAATGGATTCAGACAAAGCGGGTGGGATTTGTGGTAGCGGCGGCGGGCGAAGAGGAGCTGACGGGTGGGGGGGCAATGGCAGAGGGAGAGGAAGGGCTAGGAGAGAATTTTTATGCGGGTGTTTTTGTGTCTCGTCCTGACTTGGAGGAGTTATTCTCGCTTTTGCGAGTTTCGACACCGGTGAGTGTTATTGATTAATTGTGGAATAGGGTAGAGACTGGGAGTTCTTTTTTTGGAAATTATGGACGTACAGCCCTTGGAGTTTGAGAAGCCCATTGCGGAGCTAGAGCGACAGTTGCGGGAGTTGAAGGCTAACTCGACGGGGAATGATCTGGATGTGTCTCAGGAGATTGGGAAGATCGAGGACAAGATCCAGAAGATGAAGGAGAACATCTACAATAGCCTGACCGCGTGGCAGCGGGTTCAGATTGCGCGGCATCCGAGCCGGCCCTTTATGTTGGATTATGTTGATCGTTGTTTTGACGGGTTTGTCGAGTTACATGGGGATCGTCATATTGGGGACGACAATGCGATGCCGGCGGGATTTGCGCGCCTCGGGGGGGCACGTTGTCTTTTGATTGGTCATCAGAAGGGGCGAGACACAAAAGAGAATTTGAAGCGCAACTTTGGGAGTGCCCACCCGGAGGGGTATCGCAAAGCGATGCGGTTGATGAAACTGGCGGAGAAGTTCGGGATGCCGATTGTTTCGTTGATTGATACGCCTGGGGCGTATCCGGGAATTGGTGCGGAAGAGAGAAATATTGCGGAAGCGATCGCATACAATTTGCGGGAGATGATGTTGATCAAGGTGCCGATCATAGCGGTGGTGATCGGAGAGGGGGGATCGGGAGGGGCGCTAGGAATCGGAGTTGCAGACCGCGTCCTGATGATGGAGAACGCTTACTATTCGGTGATAAGTCCCGAGGGATGTGCTGCTATTTTATGGAAAGACCGGAAATTTGCAGCAGACGCTGCGGAGGCGATGAAATTGACGGCTGCGGATTTGCATAGCCTAGGGGTGGTCGAGGAAGTCATTCCCGAGCCACCTGGTGGAGCTCATCACAGTCATGATGCTTCGGCGGTGAGTTTAAAGGAGGCGGTGGAGCGCAACATGCGTGAACTATCTGAGAAGTCGGAGGATGAATTGTTGAATGAGCGCTATACGAAGTTTCGCACCTTCGGTGAGATGGACAACGGCGGTTGATGACTCTCAGTCTTCTCGAAGGTCAGAAATGTAGGCGGAGACTGCTTGGAGAGTATCTTCGGCTAGTGATGCTCTTGGTGTAGCGAAAGGCGGTCGGAACCAAGGAAAGGAACCAAGAAGGTCATTGATGACGAGAACTTGGCCATCGCAGTGGTGGCCCGACCCGATACCGATTGTGGGGATATTGACGGCAGCGGTTATTTCGGCAGCGACGGCGGGAATAATTCCCTCAAGGACCATAGCGAATGCGCCGGTTTCCTCCAGCGCGAGTGCGTCCTCGTGGAGTTGGCGTTTCTCGGCCGAGTTTCTTCCTTTTTTCTTGTAGCCTCCTTCTTCGCGGACGTGTTGGGGGAGCATACCGATATGTCCGAGGAAAGGAATGTTATCTTGAACAATGGCCTTGATGTGATCGACCTGATTGGCCCCTCCTTCGAGCTTCACAGCTTCCGCTCCCGCTTCAACGAGGCGGCGAGCATTTGCGAGAGCTTGGCTCTTGGTTTCATATGAGTGATAGGGAAGGTCGCTCACAAGGAGCGCATTCGAGACACCACGTGCGCAAGCGAGGGTATGATTCTCCATCATTTGCATCGTTACATCGATGGTGTCCTGAAAGCCGTAAACCATCATACCGAGGGAATCGCCTACGAGGACGAGATCGATGCCAGATTCATCGATAAGGCGTGCTGTGGGGTAGTCGTAGGCAGTGAGAGATGCGATCTTCATTCCCTTTGCGTGGGAATCGGCGAGACGACTGAGTTTATCGCTTACGGAAAGTGGCTTCATTGGGTGGGGACGGACTGGAGGGTCACCACTCATGGGCTTTTAGCTCGATGGGTGGTTCTGAGCTTGCGAGGTTTTTGAGGAGGGATGAGACGGGTGCGGCTTGGCCGGGGAGAGTCAAGTCTGGCCGGATATCGGCGAGAGGCTCCAGGACAAAGCGGCGGCAAACGAGACGTGGGTGGGGGATGGTAAGTTCGGGAGATTCAAGAATGATTTGGTCGGCGTAGAGAATATCGATGTCGATCGTACGGGGGGCATTGCGAGGGTGCGAGGGAGGGCGACCGAGACGGTGTTCAATTTCCTGGCAGTGCGCGAGGACAGTGGTGGGACTGTGATGGGATGCGATCTCGATGCACGTATTGTAGAAGGACCGGGTATCGGGTTCACAATCGACCGGCGTGGTAATGTAGATAGGGGCAACGAGGACTGGCGAGTTTCGAGTAGCGAGTTCGCGTCGGATGAGCTCACGTGCGGCGCGTAACTGCAGTTTACGCGCGCCTGCGTTGGCGCCGAGTGCGAGCCCGTATTTTGTTTCCATCAACTTGGCTGGTGCGGGGAGTCAGTCTCTGAGGTTGAGGACATCCTGCATATCGTAGAGGCCCGGTGGTTGGTTTGCTAGCCACCGGGCGGAGCGAACGGCGCCAGTGGCAAACGTGTTTCGGTTGGAGGCTCTGTGGGTGAGCTCGATACGTTCGCCGTTTGCCGCGAACACGACAGTGTGGTCTCCGACGACATCGCCTCCACGCATTGAGTGAAGACCGATCTCGCGGGCCGACCTGGCGCCGACATCACCTTGGCGACCGTGGCGGGTATCGTGGTGGTAGTCGAGCTGTCGTGCTTCTGCGAGTATCTCGACTAGGCGTTTGGCAGTACCGCTAGGAGCGTCGGTTTTTTGGTTATGATGCATCTCGACGACCTCCAAATCAAAAGAGGGGCCGAGAGTGTTCGCGGCCTTGGAGGTGAGCCAGAAGAGCGTGTTCACGCCGATGCTAAAGTTTGGGGCCATGACAATGGCAACTTTTGAAGTGGCGTTCTCGATCGCAGTGAGTTCCTCCAAAGTGTGGCCGGTGGTTCCGATCACGAGTTTTTTGCCTGTCTCGGCTGCTGCGGTGACGAGTTGTGTCGAGAAACTGTGGTGGGTAAAGTCGATGACGGTATCGCAGATGGCGAGCGCCTCGGGGAGTGAGTCTCCGATATCAATTTGGCCGGTGACTTCGACTCGATCGTCTTGCGATGCGCATTCGACAATCGCTTGTCCCATGCGTCCTTTGAAACCGGTGACGAGAAGTTTGATAGGTTGCATATTGGAAAGGGTGTGATCAGCAATCGATGAGATGGAGGTCGCGCAGGACCTCTGCCAGTTCGGTCACGCCTTCTGTGGACAGAGGTGCGAGCGGGCGTCGGAGGGAGGGGTCAATGCGTCCCATGAGTCCGAGAGCGGCCTTGATGGGGACTGGATTGGTATCGAGTTTGAGGAGCGTATGGAAGAGGCGGTAGAATTTGCGATGAATGGCCTGGGCCTCTTCGAGGCGCCGCTCAAGCATTGCGCGAGTGAGGGCGACCATTTCCGCAGGAATGATATTTGAAGCGACGCTTATGACGCCTGCGCCACCGGCAGCCATAAAGGGCAGCGTCATGGAATCGTCTCCAGAAAGGATTTGGAAATCATCCGGGAGAGCCTGGACGAGTGCGTTGACGCGCTCGACGCTACCACCGGCTTCTTTTATTGTGCGGATGTTTGGGCATGTGTCTGCAAGGCGTGCGGTGGTTTCCACGCCGATTTCGATGACGCAGCGGCCAGGGATACTGTAAAGGATCAGCGGGAGCGACGTAGCCTCAGCGATTGCTTTGAAATGCTCAAAGAGACCAACCTGGGATGGTTTATTGTAGTATGGCGCAACCAGGAGACAGGCGTCGGCGCCGGCTTTCTCAGCATCTTGAGAGAGGGCAACAGCCTCGCGAGTGGAGTTCGATCCAGTGCCGGCGATCACCAGTGCTCGTTTGGCGGTGTGTTCAACAGTTATTTCGATGATGCGCCGATGCTCCTCATGTGAAACGGTAGGGGACTCTCCTGTGGTGCCGACGGGGACGATTCCGTTGATCTGATTTTCGAGTTGGTAATCGATAAGGCTTTGGAATGCGGACTCGTCGAGATTCCCGTCACGAAAGGGGGTGACGATGGCAGTATGGGTTCCCTGAAACATGGGTGTGTGGCGGCAGCGGACGTATCGGGTGGATCAGGCAGCGAGTGTCGTTTCGTCGATGTCTCCTTCGAACACAAATTCGGCGGGGCCGGTGAGGGTGACGTTGTGGTAAGAGAGATCGGAAGGGTGATCGAAATCCACCTGAAGGCGATCGCCGCTATGGACGCGGAGAGCGATTGGGGGCGGGTTTTCGGTTAGCTCTTCGTGGATGATGGCGCAAGCGACCATTCCAGTGCCGCAGGCCAGGGTTTCGCCTTCGACACCTCGTTCGAAGGTGCGGACGGCGATTTCTTCGGGGCCAAGGACTTCGACAAAGTTGACATTGGTTCCCTCGGGGGCAAAGCGATCGTGATTTCGGATAGCGGCGCCGAGGGTTTCGATATCGACAGAGGCGAGATCTTCGACGATGACGACGGCGTGTGGTACCCCAGTGTTGACGGAGTGGACTTCGAGGGATTCACCGGCAGCGTCGAGTGCTTCATTGAAGGAGAGGTCGAAGGGTTCGCTGAGGGTCACGCGGACGTTGTAGTCTTCGACGAAGTCTGCCTTTATGGGCCCGGCCAAGGTTTCGAATGTTACGTGTTCGAGCCCTTGGTGGTTTAAGTGGTTGACGAAGCGGGCGAAGCAGCGGGCACCATTCCCACACATTTCCGCTTCGCCGCCGTCGGCATTGTAGTAGCGCATCCGGAAGTCGGCTCCATTCTCAGCGGGTTCCACGGCGAGAAGCCCGTCTGCACCGACTCCGAATTGGCGATGGCAGATAGCGGCAATCTGCTCTTTGGAGAGCTTGTGGGCGAGGGTTCGGTTGTCGATCACGACGAAATCGTTACCTGCGCCGTTCATTTTCCAGAAGTGAATCATGGCCTTAATGGGGGGTATCGGATGCGGAGGGGCAACTTGTCGGGGAGTGGCGCCGCCGATCCGAAGGATACCGAGATTAGACCGACTTAACGGCCTCGACAAGTGGTTTCACGAAGGCACGCACCTTTGAGGCGAGGTCTGGGTTCTCGAGGTTTTGCGCGACGGTTTTCACGATTGCGCTTCCAACGACAACGGCATCGGCGGCTTGGGCGACGGAGGCGGCTTGTTCCGGCGTGGAGATCCCGAAGCCGACCGCGACGGGGAGTTCGGTATATTGCTTAATGGTGGCGACTTGTTTTTCGATGTTGCCGGAGAGGGAGGATCGCTCACCGGTAACGCCTTCGCGTGAAACGTAGTAGATGAACCCGTCTCCGGTATCTGTAATTTCGGCGATGCGATGTGGCGGGGTGGTGGGAGCGATGAGTCGGATGTGTTTTAGTTCGGCCGACTCGGCGAGTTCGCGATTCGCTTTGGCCTCTTGTGGGGGGAGATCGAGGACAAGGATACCGTCGGCGCCAGCTTGGGCGGCGTCGTGGTGGAAGTCTTCGTAGCCGTATGTGTAGACTGGATTGAGGTAGGTGAAAATGACAATGGGGATGGAGGAGACGGTGCGGAAAGACTGGATAAGTTCGAGCACCTGTTGGGTGGTGGCGCCTGCCTCGAGGGCGCGCTGGGAGGCGCTTTGGATGACCGGACCGTCAGCAAGGGGGTCGGAAAACGGGATTCCGAGTTCGATGATATCAGAGCCTGCGTCGTGCAGGGCGAGAAGAATCTTGGTGGTTTGCGAAAGGGAGGGATCACCGGCGCAGATGTAGGGTATGAACGCGGGCAACCCGGATTCCTTTAGGTGAGCGAAGGTGGTGTCGATGCGATTTCCCATGGTCGATGGTGGGTAGTGTGAGGGAGAACGGTTGAGGTGGCAACCTTCTTGAAGTTTTTGGGGTGACGGTTATCGTTGCGCGGAGCAGGCGATAATCATCAGATGCGAGCGCAATTGGTAAAAGAATTCCGATTTGAGGCGGCCCAGACGTTGCCGAATTTACCGGAGGGACACAAGTGTCGACACATGCATGGTCATAGCTTCCGAGTGGAAGTGGCGGTGGAAGGTGAAGTGGATGAAGCGGTGGGGTGGATTTATGATCACGCCCGTATTTCGGGTGCGATGGCACCGATATTGGAATTGTTGGATCATTCGTATTTGAATGAGGTGGAGGGCTTGGAGAATCCGACAATTGAGAATATGGCTGCGTGGTTTTGGCGACGTTTGGAAGGGGAGTGTCCGGGTCTGTGTGAGATCGTGATTCATGAGACTCCGACGGCGCGTTGTGTTTTTCGAGGCTTTGAGGATTGAGAGGTTGCCAAAGGGGGGAAAGGTTGTTAACTCGTTCCGCGAAGGGGAGAAGAAATGAAGCAGATACTTGGTTTGACATTCTTAACAGGACTGGGCGCGGGGATGATCGCTTGCGAACAACATCATTGGGATGACACGAAGGAGTTGTTTCACGGACATGGGGACCACCATTATGACGGTGAGGGTGGTCACGGTGGGCATGAGGAGGGGCACGGCAGCCATGAGCATCACGACGGGGACGATCATCCCAAGGAGCATGAGGGAGAGGTGAAGCACGCGGGGCCTCATGGTGATGAGCATGTCTCCAGCTAGGGGAGGATAACGGGCGGAGGCGTAGCAGAGGAAGCAAGCGCCGGCAGCGAGGCGGCGCTGGAAGAGGTTCCGTTTCAATCGGGAGCGCCGAGGACGAGGCAGGAATTGATGCCACCGAAGCCGAAGGAGTTGTTCATGGCGCGTCGGATGTGTTGTTCTTCTGGAATATTCGGGACGAAGTTTAGGTTGATACCCTCGTCGGGTTTTTCGAGGTGAAGCGTTGGGGGAGCGGTGTGACGTGCGATGGCAAGGCAGGCGGCGACGGCCTCAATGGCGCCAGCGGCACCCAGGGAATGGCCCGTGGCAGCCTTAGTAGCGGTAACGGTCAGATTTCTGTTAGAATCTCGAGAACCGAAGACTCTCTCGATTGAACGTGCCTCGTTGTGATCGTTCAGCTGGGTTGCGCTACCGTGGGCGTTGATATGTTGGATTTCATTTGGTGTAAGGCCGGCTTGATCGAGGGCATCGGACATGGCTCTGACGAGTGGGCGACCATCGGGAGCGGGGGTGGTCATGTGGTGGGCATCGTTGTTGAGGCTAAAGCCGAGAATTTCCGCGTAGATATGGGCTCCTCTGTTTTTGGCGTGTTCGAGTTCTTCGACGATGAGGGCGGCGGCACCCTCGCCCATGACAAAGCCATCGCGGCGTTGATCGAAAGGACGGCAGGCGAGGCAGGGGGGATCGAGAAGTGTGCGGCTCATGGTATTGATATTGTCGAAAGCGGCAAAGGAGAGCGGACTAATAGGGGCATCAGCGGCGCCTGCGACGATCAGATCGGCGAGTCCTTCACGGATAAAGCGGAAGGCATCGCCGACGGCGACGTTCCCGCTGGCGCAGCTATTGGCGTTCGTGGTGCCTGGTCCTTGGAGCCCAAAATCAATGGCGATATTGGAGTGTGAAGCGCCGCCGAAGACGCGGAGAGCGAGGGCCTTGTTAATGGCCTTGGGGCCATTTTCGAGGAAAGCGGAGTGTTGGGATTCGGCATCGGTGAGACCTCCGAGAGCGGTGCCGAAGCTGACGCCATACCTTGTATTCGGATGATTGGAATCGAGTTGGAGTTGGCCATCGGCGATGGCGAGTTTGGCGGCGATGAGCGCGAAACGGGAGAAGCGGTCAAGACGTTTGAGGCGATGTGGCGGAAGATGGGCGGTGGGATCGAGATTGGAGACTTCTGCGGTGCACTGGGCGTGGAAAGGGGAGGGATCAAAGGCGCTGAGGCGATGGATGCCACTCCGGCCCGAGAGGAGGCCTTGCCAGAATAAGTCTTTTCCGATGCCGACGGGCGTGAGCGGGCCAAGGCCTGTTATGACGGCTCTTCGTGTATGCGGGGGCGTCATGGTTGCGGGGGGCGTTTTCGGGTAATACTCAGCTTTTAAAGATGAAAAATTTTCGGCAGAGGTAATTTACAAGAACGGCGGTTACCATCAGGGTGCCCTGCGAGAGGATCGTGTGGATGCCGAAGAGTTCGATGAGAAGTGGGCCCGCGGCGAGACCCGCGATGGTAGCGATGCCTGAGACCACGGTGAAATAGACGAACTCAAGCCATTTGGAGTGGCGTCCGTCTTTGAACACCCAGATCACGTTGGTGAAGTAGGCGACGAAGTTTCCGAAGATCCATCCGATTATATTTGCGATCGCGGAGTTTCGGGCGCGGAGGGAGTCGGTGATCGGTTCTCCGTTGATTTTCATCCAATCCATGGCGGGCAGGACCGTGAGGACTAGAATGATCCAAGTGCCCATGCTAGCGACCGTGGCAATGGCACCGCAGGTGGCGTATTTCAGAAACTGGATTGTGGGGTGGGCGTCCTTGCTATTGATTGCGGCGAGGACAGTTTTGAAATCATTGTCTCGGTAGAAATACCAAGCTTCTTTGATGAGTGATGTCATAGGAAGAATTGCCGTCAATTTCCATAGCGTTCGATCCACAGAGGGAGGGCGCGTTTGATATCCGCGCTACGGCGACTGGGACTGAGCTCCCAGACAAGGGGTTTGTCGACGGAGATCATCGGCATCAGCTCGTCGTAGTTGATGGAGCCGGCGAGCGGGACCCGGTGGTCATGGGCGGGCCATTCGACGTCGTGGAGGTGGCAGCCGACAAGCCGGGTCTGCATGCGGGCGAGCCATTCGCGATGGTTGAGAAGGTCGAGATTGGCTTTTAACTGGACGTGTCCGAAGTCATGCCAGTAGCCGACGAAGGGAGAATCGATCTCCTCCATTAATTGAGTGAGTTCGCGTTCGTTGGGAACGTCTTCGAAGCGACTGCGGCTTTCGATACCGAGGTGAATTTTTTTCTTTTCCGCGTGTTCGATGATGGGATCGAGTGCTTCTTTGGCGCGTGCGAGATAGCGTGGACCGGCTTTTTCTCTTTTCTTTATGAACTTGTGTTTAAGCGCGACGTATTCGCGGTTGTTGAGTTTGCCTTCGTGGACCATTTCGGTTAGGCGTCGGGTGGTATTTCGCATGGCAACACTGCCGAGGTGGAGAACCACGTAGGAACCGCCGAATTGTTCCGCGAAGTCGATTGTCTTAAGAGTGAGGGCAAGGGCGCGTTCTCGTTCGTTTCTACGATGAGAGGTGAACTCGTAGCAATCGGGCGCATCGATCATGACCTCGATTGGGGATGGGCAGAAATTGTGGAGACCGGCGACGTTGAACTTTTCGTTTTCGAGGGCTTTTTGGATACCGGGAAAGAGGGAGATATTCATCCCGTGGCTGAGTTCAATCGTTTTGAATCCGAGATCGACAATTTCCTGAATCATGGTTTCGCCATCGGAATGGCGTGAACTGTTCCAACATGTGGAGAAAGCGATCATGACGGGCGTGAAATAGCGAGTGGGGAGGGTATTGGGGTAAGCGAGTTCGAGTGACTTAGCAAGGGGCGGACGAGACTAATTATTGGAATCGGGCGGAGCATTTTCGGGGAGGTGGAGCCACTTAGGGATTTTTGTGCCGGCAATGATGAGAACGATTTCACCCTTGGGCGGGTGTTTCTGGTAATGCTCGTAGGTTTGAGCGGCTGTGGCGCGATGGAATTCTTCGAATTTCTTGGTGAGTTCTCGGGCAACGCAAATGGGTCGGGTGGGGTCAAGGCGAGCGAGGATGTCGAGTGTGGAGAGGATGCGGTGGGGAGTTTCAAAAAAAACGTTCGTATGGGGGGAGTTGAGGGCGGCCTGAAGTTCCCGTTCGCGGGCGCCTTTTTTTGGGGGTAAAAAGCCGTGAAATGAGAAGTGATCGGCGGGGAGTCCTGAACCGACGAGGGCGGTGATCGGTGCGGAGGGGCCAGGAATCACTTCGTAGGGGAGCTGATTTGCGAGGAGACGCTGGAGGAAGCGAAGGCCGGGATCGGATATGGTGGGCATCCCAGCATCGCAAATAACGGCGATGGATTTGCCGTCCCGGATTTTCTGGAGCAGTTCGTCAGAGCGTTTGGCTTCGTTGTGTTCGTGGAGACTTACGCGGTTTGTTTCACGAATGTTGTAATGGTTAAGGAGTCGGGCCGAGTGACGGGTGTCTTCGCAAGCGACTATATCAACCCTTCGGAGGACATCGAGGGCACGATAAGTGATATCGGCCAGGTTTCCAATGGGGGTTCCCACGAAGTAGACGACTCCGGGGGCGGACATATCGGATAGGGAGGGCGGGCTCGGGCTTACCAGCCTTCGCTGATTTTGCTTACGACTTTTTCAGCAAAGTCTTCGGCGGCGAGGGGAAGCGCCTGGCGTTCGGAGAGTTGAAAATTGGGATCGAGGAAGATAGCGGCTTCGCCGAAGTCGGTACCTTGATCGATAACGGTGCCATCGGGAGTGGTGAGGGTCCAATCGCAGACGACGCGGTAATTGAGTTCTCGCGTGGCGAGGGTGTCGAAGCGGGCGCTCCGGAGCTGGCGGCGCTCGACATTTTTGAACGTTCCGTTGAGCGTGGCGTCGCCGCCGCGTTTGGGGTCGCCGACTTTGTAGGTGCCATCGAGCTGCATACGGGCGATGACTGCATTGGTGAGGATGGGAGCGGCGCGTGGTTCGAGGGTTTCGTTTTTAAAGAGAGGGACGGAGATCGTATTGATTCCCTCGAAGCGTGCGGGCTTGACGGGGCCAAGTTGGTAACCGGCGCAGCCTTGCAGGATGAGCAGTGTGGCAGCTGAGAGGAAGGTAATGAGGCCAGCGGATTTCATGTTAGTGGACGGATACGGTGCGATTTTCTCGTTCGGGATATACCACGTTTTTTTATTCCTGTGAATCTGTTTGAGCGGTGCTGGGTGAGGACGGGTCAGAGGGGGGAAGGGGAATTGTGGGGAGGTCGGGTGCGGGCGGAGCGGCTTCATCGAGGCTTGGGGCACTGGGTGGAAGGATGACTTCTTCCGTTTCGATCTCGCTATCCACCTCTGCATCGATGGGGGGGAGAAGAAGCCCGGGCGTGGGTTCTTCGGTGGGTCGTTCGGTTACGGAATCGGGCAGGTCCGGTTCTTCCATCGGGGTTGGGACGACATCGTTCATTGGGTTTCGGATTTTTGAAGTGTCGGCTTTGGCGAGTGCGGCTAAGTTGGGGGGGCCTACGTAGTCGTCGCGGCCTTTGACGTCGGTGGTGGCTTCGACGACAATCGGTTTACCGCCTTCGGTGAAGGCTTCGGGATGTGATTCGCGCAGGGCGGCGAGGCGTTGTTTAGCGGCGTCGAAGTCTTCGGCGGCGGGTTGTTTTGTGACGCGCTGGTAGTAAATGACGGCGGCGGGGTATTTTTCGGTTTTTTCGTAGAACTTAGCGATGTCGAAGAATTTTGATAGTTCCTGTTGTTCGAGGCTGCTTAGCTGTTCCCTGACTTCAGGTACGAGGGCGCTATCGGGGAACTGGATGAGGACTTCTTCATACGCGTTGCGGGTGAGTCCGAGTTGCGACGAGTCATTGTTGGCGTTGGCGGCTTCTTCTTGGAGGAGCTTAGCCACTTGGTATTGGGCGGCGGGAGCTTTTGGGTCATCGGGGTATTCGCGAACGAAGGTTTGGTATTGGATGATAGCGGCGTCGTATTGCTTGGCATCGCGCTGAATCTCGGCGGCGAGGAATCGCGATTCCGGAGCGTATGTACTGAAGGGAGCATTCTTTGCGATTTGGTCGAGCATTTCGACTTGGTCGGAGGTTTGGAGGCCGCCGCCGAAACCGAGGATGCCTTTCTTTCTATTATCGCGGGCGGTGTTGACAATGTTGAACTGTCGTTGGATGGCTTCGGTGAACAGCGACGAGCCTTTGTAGTCTTCGATGAAGAGTTGGTAGGCGTCGAAAGCTTTCTTTTCTTTTCCCTCGCGCTCGAGGACTTCACCGATTTTGAACTGGCTTTGAGCAGCCGCGTTGGTTGCCGGGTATTGGCTCACGACTTGTTGGTAGATGTCACGGGCTTTGTTATAGTTTTTGGCGAGTTCAGCACTGGTTCCTTCGTTGTAGAGGGCGAGGGCGGTTCCTTCCTGGCCTGCGCCCGCTGCCGGATTGGATTTCTTTTTGCCGAAGATACCGCCGAGGAAGGCGGCGCTGGGGTCGGGGGTGGCGAGGACAAGCAGGAGTGCCGCAAGGCTGGCGGCACGTTTAGGATTCGTGAGCGTGAACAGTCTCATTCGATCGGGCATTAGTAGAGGAAGTGCTTGGAACCGTCAAGTGGCCAAGGGGTCATCAGTCCCCTTGGCAAGAGCCTCAAAAAGCATTTTTTGAATATTAATGGTCAATGGGTCAAAAGCAACAAGAAGGGGTGGACAAGCCTTATGGAGCTGTCGTTTGATGAAGCTTTCCCCGGGGAGACTGGCCGGGAGCACTGAATTGCATGGAACGGGGACTATTCATCACCTTTGAGGGATCTGAGGGCTGTGGGAAGTCGACGCAGATCGCGGCATTGAGCGATCGCCTGGAGGCTGCGGGCGTTGCGTCTGTGGTAACCCGTGAGCCGGGCGGCACAAGCATCGGGGAGGTGATCCGAGATCTGTTGCAGTTTCGAGAAGAGGGAGACGGCATGACCGCCGAGGCCGAATTATTGCTATTTGCGGCGAGCCGAGCGCAATTGGTGCGTGAAGTCGTGGCACCTGCGGTAAGGTCGGGGAAGGTGGTGCTTGCGGATCGATTTATGGATTCGACAACGGTGTATCAGGGAGTGGCGCGCCGCCTTGATGACACAGTGGTGGGTATGATCAATGAGTTTGCGGTAGCCGAATTTGTTCCCGATATCACGTTTTTACTGGATATGGACAGCGACACGGCGCACCGACGTGCGACGGAGACCAGTGGGGCATTCGGGAGAAAGGACCGAATGGAATCACAGCCTTTGAGTTTTTATGAAAATGTGCGGACGGGATATTTGGAACTGGCGAAAAGAAGCGGCGATCGGATTTGCGTTCTGGATGCGGGGTTAAGTGTTGGGGAAATCGGGGAGGAGATTTGGGAGATTTTAAGGGAGCGATATTGTGGCGTTTTCGGTTGATACGGCCTTAGGTTATTTGGGACGGGCTTACGAGGCGGAGCGGTTGGCGCACGCATATTTGTTTTGCGGCGCTGAGATGATTGCTGGGAAGCAGCTGGCGGCTCGGTTGATTGCTTTGCTGAACGGGGGCGACCGAGATGATTTGGAAGCGATGGAATCGGAACTTGTTCGTTTTGTGCAACCGGTTTCGAAGTCGCGGCGGATCACGGTGAAGCAGATGCGTGATCTTGAGAGTCCGCTGCATTTATCGGCACCAGCTGGCAAGACGAAGGTGGGTGTCGTGGTGGAGGCAGATCGGATGGGGGTGGAAGCGTCGAACGCCTTTCTTAAGACCTTGGAGGAGCCGCCAGCACGCAGCCTTTTGATTTTGTTGACCGTGCATCCGGAGCGATTGCTTGATACGATCCTGTCACGGTGTATTCGTGTGAATTTGCAAGGAACGGGGGGTGATGCAGCGCGTGATGAAGGGGAGGCGGAATTGATGGAGACGATCTCTGAGTTTTTGGGTGGGGATGGTTGGGGGGTATCGGGGGTATTGGGATTTGCGGATCAGTTTGTGACGTTGTTGAAGGCGGAGAAGGCGAAGATAGCTGGGCGTCATGAGGGGATGCTTAAGGAGGAGATTGAGACATACCGGCAACGGATTGAAGGCGACTGGTTGTCGAAGCGTGAGGATCATTTCAAGGCGCTAACGGAGTCGGAGTATGTAGGACGGCGGAATGGATTGGTTGATATTCTGCTGCTGGTTTTCGGGGATGCTTTGCGGCGGCAGCATGGGGGTGAGCGGTTGGACGTGCCGGAATTGGCACGGGTGACGGAGCGTTTGGCGGAGAAGCATGGCGCGGTGGACTTGCGAGAGCGCTACGAAGCGATCGCGTATTTGCGATCGGGTTTGGAGACGAGTGCGAACGAGAAGTTGGCGATGGAAGTGGCTTTTTTGAAGGCCTTTGGGTGAGCTTGTTTGCGTAGGGACTTTTGCGGGTTGCTGTGCGGGGAGGAGAGCTAATTGCTTTCACTGGAAAATAGTTGTTTTGTTGAAATGCCGTCGGTCGCATCGCTGGTTGAAGCGATCTGAGCGCGGTTTCTTATCGTTTGGTTGATGACTTGGCGGCAGCCTCGAAAGAAATCTTCAGATGGGAAGGCAGCGGTGCCGGATGCAGGAGCTTCATTCAGGCGTTTTTTGATCACCAGTGCTTCGAGGCCATAGCCCGCGAGGAGGGAGGCGCGTTGGTTGGCGGCATCAATAGTAGGGAGGATATCGTGGTTACAGGCAAGGCGTTTGAGATCGCTAGGGGGGTTAGGGCGATCGAAGAGAGCCAAGGTGAATCCGCAGGCGTGGCAGGAGTGAATTCCTTCAAAAGGTGGATTGTTTTAGTATGGGTAGTTCACCGATCCATACTTAAGAAGTCCTAAGAAAAATCGATTTGACGGTCATGTTCATTTAAAGCGGGGGGCGAGAGGGAGATTGATTTGTGTGCTGGGCCGTGGCAATACAGGCGCATGGAACGATTTGTAGACAAGACGGCTGTGGTGACGGGGGCGGGACGTGGTATCGGGCTTGCGGTGGCGACGCGACTCGCCTCTGAGGGGGCGCGGGTGGCGGTGATTAGTCGAACGGAAGAGAATGCGGCGGCGGCGGCGGCGCTGATCAATGCCACGTATCATGGACGGGCGAATGCTTATGCGTTGGATGTCGCTGATGGGGACGCGATGCTCGAGGGGGGGAAGCGGATTTTGGAGGATTTAGGCAAAGTGGATATCCTGGTGAACAATGCGGGAGTGACGCGGGACGGTTTGTTTTTGCGGATGAGCGAGGAAGACTGGGACGTGGTTTTGGGGGTGAATTTGAAAGGAGCTTTCAACGCGACGAAGGCCTTTCAGCGGAGTTTGCTGAAGCAGAAGGGGGCGCGAATTATCAATATGAGTTCGGTGGTGGGATTGATGGGAAATGCAGGTCAGGTGAATTACGGGGCAAGCAAGGCGGGTTTGATCGGCTTCACCAAGTCTCTGGCGAAGGAATTTGCAGGACGCGGCGTGACGGTGAATGCGATTGCACCGGGTTTTATTGTGACGGACATGACGGAAGAGTTGACGGATGAGGTGAAGGCAAAAGTTTCCGAGCAGATTCCGTTAAAGGGCCTCGGCGATGTGGAAGATGTGGCTGGATTAGCGGCTTTTTTGGCAAGCGAGGAGGGGCGTTACATCACGGGGCAGGTAATCTCGGTGGATGGTGGGATGGTGATGTAGTTTTTGCGTTTGGAAGGACGCGCCGGGCGGGGCGATCTTGTTATCCGATTTCAGCATTTTGTCCCACTCAACCTTGCCCATGGGTGCTTTCGGAACGCCTTGAACTTGGGAGAAGCCTCTTTGAGTCGAGGGGCATATTATTTCCGAGACCCCCACCCCTATGCGACCACTTCGTGAGCGGAGGAATGGCTCGGGGCGTTCAATTGGCGAAACTGATGGTATGAGTAGGGGTGCTGATCTTTTAGGGAGCGCGTGAGCCATTGCACAATTTCCTCGAAGTCGGCTGACTCTTGGCGCATCTCGAGAAACTCGGGCCAGGCGAGACCGGTTCTCGGGGTTGGCGAGCAGAGTCGATGTTGTGCGATCTTTGATTGGATGGCCTCGAACTCCCGAGCTTTGAGGACGCGGATGGCGGCGGCTTCGGGGAGATCATCGAGGGTTTCAATATCGAGGCCCCATGATTCGATCCCGATACCGAACTCGGCACCCAGGGAGCGAAGACTCTCGGCGAGTTTTTCGTCGGCGATGGGGGCGGCGATGACAAGTTCGCCACCATGGGTCCAGGCGGAATTGCTGAGGCATTGGAAAAAGTCCTCTCGGAAAGAGCCGTGATCGACGTCCAGTTTCATTTTGACGGCGGTGAGAGAGAAGGGAGAGCCCCCGGTGTGACGGCACATTTCGAGAAGGTCGGGGTTGATGGAGAACTCTTCTTCGACGGCTTCGGCGACATGCCAGTCGAGGAGGACGGCGTCGGGGAAGCGCCAAAGGTTTTGATAGAGTTCTCCTTCGCTGAACGACTTTTCGAAGGAGAAAGGCAGGCGATTGGCGTATTCGTTGTGGCGGCAGAAGATTTCGCGGAATTTGTTGGCTCGGGCGAGGGCGAGGTCGACTTCTTCGGCGGGCGCGCGGAACTCTTCACCGAGGAGGCCTTGGCTGGTGGGAATGAGATTACGGGCGCTTTTTAGGGAATGAATGTTAGTAGAAGTGCGATTGTAGTAGCCTTGACCGTGCTCAACTTTGGCTATAGGTGAGGTGGGATCGCACGACATGATAGAAAAGTGGTAGCGCAAGGTGGCGTCACTGTATTCGTGGTTGAGACGAAATTTGACCAGGCGGATAAGCTCGGTGCCCTTGATGGCATCAGTGGGATTTTCCGAAAGGATTTCGGGAAGAATCTGTCTCAATTGGTCGCGCAGGTTCATGATCGTTATGTGAAGTGAGGGTTTGCGGGATGACTTGAGTTGAGGATGGTTTGGGGTGAAATGCGAGTCAAGAGTGATTGGGGGGACGTGGGCGATTGCAAACAGGAATATGTTGTGAAGGACATGCGAATAAGATTGGTGTTTGTCTTTGCAGGGAGGCGGAGAGTGGTTGCCTCAGGTGGTCGGGCTTCCGAGAGGTGTGCTGTGGAAACCCGACGGGCGCTACGGAGCCGACGTATCGATTACGATTCTGGGAGGCGTTATTTCTTAATGCGAAACTGGAAGCGGCGTTGGAGCAGCCATTTGACACCGAACATGTCACGGGTGGCGGGGATGGCGCGTTTGAGACCGCCACCGTATTTGCTATTGCCGGAATGGCGGGGTCGATGGCGGACGGGAACTTCGGAGATGGAGTAGCCGGCCCCTTTGAGAAGCGCTGGGATGAAGCGGTGCATGCCGGTGAAGGGGACAAGGGCGTCGCGGCATTCGCGTCGCATGGCTTTAAGGGTGCAACCGGTGTCGCGGACGCCATCGCCGGTGAATCGTGAGCGGATGCTATTCGCGATACGGCTTTGGAGGCGTTTAAAGGCGGTATCCTTTCGGTTGGCTCGGTATCCACAGGCAAGATCGGCTCCGTTTTCCACCTCGTTGACCAATTTCAGTATATCGGCGGGATCGTTTTGGAGGTCGCCATCGAGGAGCGCAATAATCGCACCATCTGCGGCTTGGATACCGGCGTAGAGGGCGGCGCTTTGGCCGGCGTTTTTCTCGAACTCGAGGAGCCGGACGTGGGGTTTTCTTTTGACTTGGTTCACGGTATTGTCGGTGGAGCCGTCATCGACGAGAATGAGTTCGAAGTCGTGGTTGTCGAGAGCAGCGTCGATTTGATCCTGCAGAGGGCCGACGTTATCCGCTTCGTTGTAGAGGGGGACGACAATGGAGAGGCGAGGCATTTTAGAAGTGAGAGGTCAGAGGTCGGAGGGTAGAAATGGCAAGGGGAGGTCAGTCTCTCGATAGGAATCGAAAACGGCAAGGTGTGTTTAGAGCGCGAGGCCTTGGTAGTTGTAGCAGGTGAAGACTTTTAGACGTCGGACGAGGTCGCCTCTACGGACAACGTCGACGATACCGCTGACCTCCCAGGATTCGAAGCCCCGTTGGATATTCTGGGGAGGGCTCATGCCATCTGCATTATCGGTGATGTAGAGGGCGTGTTTGCCGATAAAGGGTGAGCTGGGATCATCGCCGCGATTTCCAGTGAATTCGAGTCCATCATATCGGGGCCAGAAAGAGAATTGGTTTTGGATATTGGCCGATTCGACAATATGGACTTTTGGGTGATGGGGAGTTGGCTGGAGGACTGGGGTATCGGGGTCCATGTAGAAGCTGTGTATCGCGGCTGTTTGGTATTTATTGGCGATGAGAAAAATATCTGAATCTAGGCTTTTGGACGCGGCGAGGACTGCGTCGTCGAGGAAGGTGGCACTCTCTTGCCAGCCGCGGAGGCGAGATTGGAAGTCGAATGCGTAAGGCCATGGGGCACCGAGTTGGCGGGCGACGTCGGTATTCATCATGAGGAGACTCATGAGGCCTGCGAGGAGTAGAGTTGCCGATCGGAGGTTTCGTTTAAGACGTTCGGAGAGTCTAGACTGTTGCCAGAAGTGAGGGAGGAGGAGGCCTGCGGTGATAAATCCGGGGGCGGTCCAGTTGAGTTCGCCGGCTTGATTGAAGGAGAGAACGAAGTAGACCGCGATGATGGGGGCAGCGAAGAAGAAGAGGAAGGTTTCGGAATCGTCCTTTCCGAATCGGATAGCGGCGAGGATGAGGGCCCAGACGAGGCCAGCGAAGATGAGGGGCGAGTAGGTAAAGAAGTGGCCAGCAAAGAAGGTCAGGAAGTTAAGCGGGTTAAAGCCCGGGGCTTGGTCCAGGCTGCCGCGTTCTTTGAGGTGAGTGAAGGTGATCCATTCGTGTTGGGCGTTCCACACGAATACCGGGATGGTACAGAGGGCGAAGACGAGAAGGAGCAGGTAGAGGCCGGGTTTTTTGAGTTGTCCGCGCCAGCGTCGTGATATCGTGAGGAGGAGGAGGATGGAGAGGAGTTGGAAGGCGTTGGTATATTTGCAAAGAAAGCCGAGGCCGATGAGGAAGCCGGTGAGGGGCCAGTAGAGGTTGAAGGGGTTGGCGCGGTGGAGGGCACGCCAGAGTGTGAGGGTGGCAGCCGTCCAAAAGAAGACCGAGAGTGGGTCGATGGTCATGACAATCGAGCCGGCATTGAAGATGGGTGTCAGATTGAGGAGGAGGACCGCCCAGGCGGCGGTTTGTTCTGAGAAGAGGGCGCGGCCGAGGCGGAAGAATAAGAGGCTGGTAGCGAGGCCAAGGAGCGGCGAGAGGACGCGGATACCGAGAGCCGTATCGCCGAAGATCATCGTGCCTGCTTTGATCGCCCAAGCGATTCCGGGGCCTTTGGAGTAGTAGGAGGGGGCAAGATGTTGTGACCACAGGTAGTAGTAGGCTTCGTCGGCGGAGAGTTCGCCAAAGGCACCGATGAGGATGCGAACGACGGTGAGCGCGAGGAGCCCGATGAGGACGGCACGGCTAGTTGTCATTATGGGGAAGGCGGCTCATGTTTGCCGGAACAGGTGGCTTGGAGTAGGTTTGGGAAAGAAGACACTGAATACAATGGGGGGAATGGGTGTCAAAGGATTTACAATGAATGGGACAATGAGATCTGGAACGAGGCTATCGGGTGGACTGGCGATTTTTCTGTGTGCGATTCTGGGCTGTGGTGCCGTCGCGGAAGAAGCGCCAAGTGCTGACGCGATCATGAATGTGGTGCGTGGCAGTTACGTTGGGGACGACTTTGAAGTGGATGGGCAGCTGCGAGTGGCGAGCAGCCGACTGTTTGGGAGTGGGTCTCGGCAGCCGTTCAAGATGACGGGGCAGCCGGGATACATTCAGTTTGTATTTTCCGGTTCGGGAGATGTGTTGCAAGTGGACATGACGGGCGAGCGACCGGTGGTGCGTGAGGCAAAAGGGGGGCCGTTGGCGGTGGTACCCCCGGAGCGTTATGGCGAGAAAGTCATGGGGGTTCCCATTTTGTATGAAGATCTTGCGATGCGATATTTTTATTGGCCGGCGGTGGGGGTTTTGGGCGAGGAGCGGGTGCAGGGAGACAAATGCTGGATCGTGGAGGTTCGGAATCCCGGTGTAGGTGGTCCTTATGGAATGGCGCGGCTTTGGATTGGTCAGAAATCGGGAGCTGTTCTAAAGATGGAAGGCTATGACGAGAGTGGGAAGCGGGTGAGAGAGTTTCGGGTCATATCGGTGCATACGGTGGATGGCATGTGGATGTTCAAGTCGGTCGGGATCGAGAGTTTTGATCCGGTGACGGGCAAGAAGGAGGGTGAGAAGGTTTATCTGGAGACGACGAATCCGCGCAAGGCGGGTTCTCCAATGCGGAAGCGTTAGGCTTCCGCTGCCTTATTTTCCGCGTGCCAGGCGCGGTAGATGTAGGGGGAGATTTCGGAGGGCTTGATTTCACTGCGGCCGCCCCAGAACACATTCGTGTAGCTGACGGGGATACCGCAACTCTCGAGGTGTTTGTCGATAGCGGCCTTGTGTTCAAGGACGCGGGTCTTGTCGGTGCCATGGATGACTCCCATGATATTGACGTTTCCGAATTGGGGCCCTCCTTCGCGCCAGTAGGCGTGTGTCATGCAATGGTGGCGACCCACTTCGCCGCCGGCTTCTTGTTCACGGCCTTTGGGAACGGCCCAGTGGAAGAGGGCGTTGAATCGGGTGACGCGTTTCCCGGTTTGGGATGGTTTTACGTGCTCGAGGAATGTGGAGAAGCGCCCGACGACTCCTCGGGCGTTGAGGCTTTCGGCGACGTTGCAGAACTCGTCGAGGGAGACGCCGGCTTCTGCCGCGCGGGGTGCCCAAAGACTCTCAGTCAATTCAGCGGCAGAGAATTCACGTTTGAGTGCAATGACAATTTTCCATTCGTCTTCACTAAGAGGCACGATGTCGGTGGTCATCATGGTGGCGGGTTCATCGATCATTGCGCCGGGTTCAAGAGACTTGCGTCGAGTGTGCCCTACGCCAAGCGTGAAGATGCCTTTTGCAGGCATGAGCAAGAAGTCGTGAGCGCCGGTGAGTTTTTTGAGGACGGTGCAGTGATAATCGATTGATTCTCCGTGGGGAACTTTTACGGTGGTCCAAAGTTTGTATTCGGAACCCGAGACCTTGCGATCGGTTGAGCGAACGACCACGTGCCCGCTGAACGGGTCTTTTTGGAACATGAAGTCGAAGGTCTGGTCGAGCTCAGTGTCGTCGACGCTCCACGCGACGAGCGCGCCTTCGGCGAGTTTATTGGCCATGAGAGTTTGTCGGACGCGACGGATGACACCCGCATCGAGCATCGCGCGGATGCGTTCGATAACGACGGGGAGTTCGACTTCAGACTGGGCGGCGATTTGGTCAAGCGGGTCGCGGACGAAGCCTTGGATGCTGTCTTCAGAGACGGCGAGAATCCTTGCATTGACGGGGTCGTCGTGTTCGACGGGGACAGGCTGGGCGGAAGTGGGGCTTGAGGGCATTTGGCGGTGGAAGTTACGGTGATGCGTTGGGTGCGGCAACCGGATTATTTTTCATTTCTTGGACGGCGGCGCGGTCGCCCACGAACTCGAGGAGGTAGTGATTGAACTGGGCTTCCTCGAGCCCCCAGAATTTTTTTATGGGTCGGAAGAGTCTTGGGTTGTCTATGAATGTGAAGACGACGGGGTTTCTTTTCCGCGCAATCTGATCGTGTCCATGAGTATAGAAAAGGGGGCGGTTCTCTTCGAGGGAACGCATCATGACGTTGAAAAAGTGTTCTGGTTCGTAGACATGAAGGAGTCGTGGGTCGTAGGCTCCAGCGCTACTCCATACGCCGGCGGTAATTATTTCATTGGCTTTATGGGAAAAGGGGTCGATGTCTCCGTAGATTTCCTTCACGACGAGTTTGAGCGGTTCTTTTCCGTTGTGGCGGATGGCGTTGCGTTGAGAATGGGTGAGCCAAGCGAAGGTCAGGAGACAGCTTGCTAAGAGGAGGCAGACGGCGGCTAGGGCGGGTGGGGGTTTTTTTCGGCTGAGAAATTTTTTTCCGAGCCCCGTGAAACCGAGTGAAAGGAGCATGACCGTTGCGGGTAATGCGAAGATGAGATACCAGATGTGCAGATAGCTTTCACCGATTTTTGCATGGAGGAAGCCCACGGGGGCGGGGAGAAGAAGAGCGAGGGCGAAGATGAATCCAAG
Organism: Verrucomicrobiota bacterium; assembly: GCA_039182965.1. GTDB lineage: Bacteria > Verrucomicrobiota > Verrucomicrobiia > Verrucomicrobiales > DEV007 > JBCDBW01. The sequence goes on along the minus strand of JBCDBW010000032.1, from coordinate 12,102 downwards.
TCTGAGATTTGTTGAAAGGCGGATGGCGCCGGCAAGGACGGCTAAGGGTGCAACGAGCGTGCAAAACAAGACGATGGGAAGGGCGCTCGTGTTGACGGCGACGTGGATTGGGTTCTGAGGATTTGCGTTGGTCCAAGGCATTCCGGTTGTGAGGTAGGCCCAGAATTCCCGAAGGAAGGTCACGTTGGGCGCCTTATTTACGTATTCTCGTTGGATGAACTCGGCCATCTGGATAAGGTTTGGGGTGGCGAGTTGGATAAAGATGACGGCGGAGGCGATACAGGCGACGACAAGGCGGATGGCTTGTTCCTTCGCGGGGTAATCGGAGCGTTTTGCGTTGAGGATGGCGAGTGTGAGGAAGGTCACCGCGTTGACCGCGACGGGGACGTAGAGTGATCCGAGGTATGAGTAGAGGGCGGCAAACTGGCAGGCGCCGTAGGCGAGCCAATCGTGCCATTTACCTGAGCGGAGGGCGCGCAGGAGGAAGAGGAAGAGAAGAGTGACAAAAAAGAGGCAAATGGCGTATCCGCGGGCGTCGGTGCTGTAGCGGATGTGCCATGGGTGGAGTGCGAGGATGAACGCGGCGAGGATCCCGGCGATGGGAAAGCCAAGGCGGTGGAGGAACCAACCGATGAGGAAGATGGTGGCGAGGCCTGCGATTAGGGGTGGCAAGCGCGCCGCGACTTCGGACATACGTCCCTCCTCACGGAGACCCATCTTTTTCCACATATCAAGGGAAAGGCGGGATAGGATGGAATAGAAAGTGTGATTATTGGATTCACGATTGAGCCATAGTGTTTCCGTCCATTTGGCGGGGCGGAAGCGGAGGGTGTTGTTTTCTTCCTGCTGTTGTTTTCCAACGGTATAGACACGCATCGTGTGGAGTTCATCGAAATAGAGACTCACATCCATGCGTGGAATGCGCATCCAGGCTCCAAGGACAACGGCTGCGATCAGTGCGGAGATGAGGAAATTTCTTCCGATTAGGGAGGGAGGATCAAAACGGCTAAGGTAGCCGGCTGGGATTCTCGGGGATGGGTTTAGCCACCAGCGGACGGTCGCGAGTCCAATGACGAGGACGATTGTATTCGCCAGGGTGGCCCACCATAGGCCGGTTTGGAGGTGGGCTTTGAATCGATCGGAGACTCTGGCATCATCCGGGACGAGATTGAGCGCACTGGGCCAGAAGGGATTTGAAACAAGAAAGACGACGCCCACGAGGATGAGGAGGACGACCGCGCCTGCGAGGGCGGCTTTTGGGGTTGTGAGCGAGCGGATTGGATGAAGTGTGTTGATTTTGAAGCGGGTCACGAGGATTTGGCATGAACGGGTTTGGCGTCACGCGCTGGAAGAGGAGGCGGAGAAATGCTCATTGATCCAAGCCATGGCATGCTCGTGCGTCGTTAGTGTGCCTTCGAGCTGACGAGTCTGGACCTCCTCAAGGATAAGGCCAATTTCTGGGCCGGGTTTCCACCCGAGCCGAATCAAATCGTGGCCCGTGACGAGTGGTGGAGGGATTAGGGGTTCATTCGCGAACTCGTCTTTCTTTTCGCGCAGGAAGTCGAGGTTGTCGAGCATGCCATGGCTACCGAGGCAATCGACGCGATGGAGTTCGAGTTCGTCGTCAAAGCCGGGCCGGGCCATGAAGCGTTTGAGTTTGGCGACGCGCATTTTTTGAACGTCTTTAAAGATCATATGGGATGCGACCGCTTCAGAGACGGTAGCGATGATATCATTTGAGAATTTGAGGCGGCGGAGGATTCTTTCCGTCATTTGAGCGCCGACGCGATCGTGGGCATTGAAGCGGATGCGATCGGCCGCCTTATCGTAGGTACGAGTTTTTGGTTTGCCGATATCGTGAAGGAGGACGGAAAGGACGAGGGGAAGGGATGCGTCGTTAGGAAGGTGGCTGAGCATGAGTCGAGTGTGGACGAAGACATCGCCTTCGGGATGGAACTGGGGTGGTTGTTCGCAGCCTTGGAGCGCAATGAATTCAGGAAGGAGACTCTTCATCAAGCCGCTATCGACGAGGAGGTCCAAACCGCGGACGCGATTTGGGTCGGTGAAGATGCGTGACAGTTCATCGCGGATGCGTTCCTCACTGATAAGCGTAATTTTTCCCGCGTGTTGTTTGAGGGCGCTCCAGGTCAGGGGTTCGATCTTGTAGTTGAGCGTGGTGGCGAATCGGATGGCGCGAAGGAGGCGGAGATGATCTTCAGCAAACCGTTCATCCGGGTCACCAATGGCGCGGATGATTTTGTTGTTGAGATCGATCTGTCCATCCACGAAGTCGATATATTCTTCTGTGATGGGGTTGTAGAAGATACCGTTGATGGTGAAGTCGCGTCGTTTGGCATCTTCCCGGGCGGTCGTAAAGGTTACTTCGCTGGGGTGGCGACCGTCCGTATAGTTTCCCTCGGCGCGGAAGGTAGCGATTTCGAAGTCATCATTGTCCAGGTGAACAAGGATGACGCCGAAGTGGGCGCCGACGGATTTGGAGTGGGGAAAAGTGGCTTTGACCTGTTCGGGTAGGGCGTCTGTGGCGATATCGAAGTCCTTTGGTGTTTTATTGAGGAGGACATCGCGAACGCAACCGCCGGCAAAGTATGCTTCGTGGCCTCTATCGGAGAGGGTTTTGACGAGGCGGGTGGCTTTACTGCGGGTGGAAGACATCTAGGTAGGTGGAGTGTAGCATTGATTGGTGATTGTTGGGGATAGAAATGGAGCGAGGACGGGCAGTGGGCGCCGTCTCAATGGGCGGGTATTGTAGGCAAGTCCAAAGCAGGTGCTGCGCATTAGTTTTTGGGCAGCGTGACGCCGACGTCAGCGGCGAAGACGACCTCGGCGCGGTGATTGGCAACATCATTAAAGTGCCACCATTCGAGTTCCAGTCCGTAGAATCCTGCCCTGTACATGGCGCGCTGAAGGATGAATACGTGTTTTCGGATTGCAGGATTGCCGCCGCGGTAGTGGAAGGCGGCATCTTTTGAGAAAGAGTCAAAATCGGTTGGCATCTTCATTTCCTGGCCTCGCAGATTGACGAGGGTTACGTCGACGGCGGTGCCATTGCAGTGTTGGGACCAGAAGTTGTCGGGATCGGCAATGTAGTCTTTTCCTTCGGGCGGCGCTTCGTCGAAGAGTCGGCGCTGGGCGGCAGGAGGGCGCCAGGCATCCCAGATCTTGAGGCTGTATCCTTTTGCGTTGAGGTAGGATTGGGCCTTTCTGAGTTTCTCAACCACCGCAGGGTGTAGAAGGCAGGGCATGTCCTTCGGATAAAGTGGTTTGCCGAGGACATTTTGGGAGCCGGCGTAGCGGAGCTCGATTTCGATAGAGGGGATGGCTTCACGGATGTTGACAAGGTTTGGTGTATTGTCGCCGGGATCGCGTGGGCGAGAGGGATTCGTTGTGAAGGCGTCCTGGTAGAGATACTGAGTGCCGCCCCCGACAGAAGTTGGTTTGCTCTTGCACTGGACGAAGGAGAGCGACGCAAGGAGGGCTAAGGAAGCGAAGGCAGGCGCTGAGCGGAGTGACGGCGAAATCATTCGGGTTTGCTCTTCAAATCACGCGTCGGTGCAAGGGGCAAGCTCTTTCTTATTTCAACTTCGATCTGGAGATCGGAGGACTCTAAGGAAAGCACTGGGTGAAGGGCTAAAAACGCTTTTTGCGAGCTTCCAAGCCCGCTTATTGAGTCTCTTTTGTTTGGAGCCGAGAGCGTGACGGATGAGTTCGGCACTATCAGGATTAAGAGTCGCCTCTGTCTCGAGCGACCTTAGGCGAGATTCGACGAGGCGGAGATCGTTGAGTTTGCCCAGGGTGCGTTCGAGTTCGTGTAAGCGGACGGTTTGCTTTTCTGTCGTCTTTGTTGTGAAAGGAACGAGGAAGCCGGTTTGGAAAGCTAGGTATTTGACTTGGCGGCGCAAACGGTGTGCGCATTGAGGGTTCTGGGAATGGCGCCAGGAGTCGAGGTGTTGGCGGCTTTTTTTGTAGGTATGACGCAGGCCTTGATTGATAAGGTCCCAACCGACTCCGGGTTGGACGGTATGGATCATTTCATGGGTATGTGAGCGGAGGGCGGCGGCGACTTCGGGAACGGCGATGCCGCTTTGTTGATAGGAGTCATTCATGTCTGGGGGAAGGGAATTCGGGGGTGTGGCGTTGTGGGCTTCGATGGACTCGCGAACGGCATGCCACAGTTTCGGTGACGAGAGGGCTTTGGGAAGTGAGACGAGAGATTTCACCATGACGTGATCATCTCGGAGCGAGCTGAGTTGTTTGCCGGCGTCGCGGAGGGCGAGGTCTTCTGCTTTGAACCATTCTGGATTCACCCCAGGACGGACGAGACGGAGGTGTGCGCGCAGCTGTTTTGCAGCGAGGCGGAGACGATGGACGTCTGCAGGCGAGGTGGTTCGGCCGCTCAAGAGGCCGGAATCATCTTGTGCCATTTCGTCCCAGAACGTAATCAGGGACCGAATGGGGGCATCATTCTTGTGAGAGGCCATTGCGAGAGCAGGAGGGGCCAGACAGGACAAGACAGTCGCCAACTTTTGGGTCTAGATCAAGTCCGAGTGTGAACAAGTTGCGAAAAGACCGGGCAGATCCAAGTAAACGAGGGAGTTCCATTATTTCGGAAGGATGTCGGCAAGGGGCAACGCGATGGGGAGCGCTGTTGGGGCGGAGGAATTTACAGGTTGGGGGCACTGAAAGTATCGCCTTCCGACATGGCTCCAGACTGGAAGCCCTTCAGGAACCATCGCATGCGTTGTTCGGAGGTGCCGTGGGTAAATGAATCGGGGACGACATATCCTTGTGATTGCTTTTGGAGGCGATCGTCACCAATGGCGTTGGCGGCGTTCACGGCCTCTTCGATATCGCCTTTTTCGAGGATGCTTTTCATTCTCTGGGCGTGATGGGCCCAGACGCCGGCGAAGTAATCGGCCTGCAGTTCAAGGCGGACCGAGAGTTCGTTGTATTGAGCTTGGTCAATGCGAGAGCGAATTTGGTGTACTTGGCTGGAGATACCGAGGAGGTTTTGGACGTGGTGACCGACTTCGTGTGCGATGACATAGGCCTGCGCGAAGTCGCCGGGAGCACCGAGGCGATCGCGGAGGTCTTGATAAAAAGAGAGGTCAATGTAGATTTGGCCATCCGCAGGGCAATAGAAGGGGCCCGTGGCTGCTCCTGTGATCCCACATGCGGAGCGAACTTGTTTCGTGAATAGGACGAGTGTGGGTTCTTGGTATACCTGGCCCGCGCGGCGGAAGAGATCGTTCCAGACGTCTTCGGTGTCGGCGAGAACGGTGGAAACGAACTGGGCGAGTTCATCTTCGGCGGGATGGGGTGTTGAGGGTTGCTCTTGGTATTGATTGGCGGTGCCGACTTGCTCGAGGAGAGCTTGAGGGTCTCCGCCGAGAAGGACAAAAAGAATAATAATCGCGATCGTACCGAGTCCGCCACTGAGGGCGAGAGGTTTTCCTCGCGTATGGCGACGATCTTCAACATTGGTGCTTTGGCGTCGGCCTTTCCAGCGCATGGGGTTTGGTTGGGGAAGGTGAAGAACGGTTGGGGAGGGGAGCCTATCGGTTTTTGGGGTGCTGTGTCAAATGCGGTCGGGGGGTGATAATATTGATTTGGAGATTGGAAAAATAAGGAATGCATGATTTTTTAGGGCAGCATGGATTTGTTGTTGGCAACCCTGGCAGTGACCTCGTGGGTTGAGGGAGCGACCTACGCGGTGATTGTGGTGGTCTTGGGGTGTTGTGTGGGCTCGTTTTTGAACGTGGTGATCTATCGGGTGCCTCATGGGATATCAATCTCTCGACCGGCCCGTTCTTTCTGCCCTACGTGCGAGAAGCAGATTGCGTGGTACGAGAACATTCCTCTTGTGAGTTGGTTGGCGTTGCGGGGGAAGTGTTCGGCGTGCGGGGCGAGGATTGCGGTCCGATATTTTTTGGTTGAGTTGCTGACTGGACTGTTGTTTCTAACAACCTGGTTATTTTTCCTTGAAAGCCGTGGCTTGGGCGTGGTGGTGGCTTATTGGGTTTTGCTGAGTTTGTTCATTTCGGCCACGTTTATCGACTTTGAGCATTTCATTATTCCTGACGGCATTACCTTGGGAGGAGCGGTCGTGGGTTTGCTGTTTGCTGCGGTTGTGCCTGAATTGTTGGGGGAAGCTGGTAATCACGGGCGTGGTTTTATGATGTCGGTGATCGGGGCGGTTGTAGGTGTGGGATTGTTGTGGCTGGTGGTGGAACTGGGAAAACTGGCATTTGGGAGAACCCGCTTGGAGGCGGAGGAAGGGGCAGCGATTGAGTGGACAATCACGCAGGACGAAGAGCGAGGGGAGGAAGAAGCGACGTTTCGAATGGTTGGAAACGATGGGGAGACGGAGGATCATCCGTGGTCAGATATCTTTTTTCGCGAGAAGCGGGACAGGATGGTTTTGTTCTGTCCGGAAGTAACGATTGCGGGGGAGAGATTTGAGGATGTTGAGTTGGTGATCTTTTTTGACCGAGTTTTGTTGGGGGAGCGACGGTGGAACATTGAGGAATTGGAGCGCCTTGAGGGAACCTTGAACAGCGTCGTCATTCCTCGAGAAGCGATGGGGATGGGAGACGTGAAGTTTATGGCCTGCATTGGGGCTTTCCTTGGGTGGCAGGGGGTTTTGTTCACGATTTTTGCGGGGTCGATCAGCGGTGCCGTGGTGGGTTTGTCGACCCGATTGCTGGGGCGCCAAGAGTGGGGGCAACGTTTGCCTTTCGGCCCCTATCTCGCTTTTGGCGCGGTGCTCTGGATGTTTTACGGTCCGCCCTTTGTGGAATGGTATTTGGGAAGCGTTCTGCGTTTTAATCGCTAGGCAGGGGGATCGGGAAATCCGGGGGACCGTTGTTCTCGCTCAGTGCCGTCGGAATCGTGTGTTATGAGGAGGGCATAGGTATCGTCGGGCAGATCGATATTTAGTCGTCCGAGAATGCAAAGAGCGGTGGCAAGGGCATCGCTCTGAGTGGCGGTGGGAGCGATTACCGTGGCGGTGACGCGGTGCGTGAGGCCGAGCCCGGTGTTGGGGTTAATGATGTGGGCGTATTGAGTGCCGTCGATTTCAACGAATTGTTCGCGATCGCCGGAGGTGGAGATGGCTCCGTTTTTCAGCATGACAGTGGTGATGATTTCTTCTTCGGTGCGATTCATTCCGAGGACGGGAATTTCCCACCCTTCGGGCGAGTGCGGGGGAGGAGCCCCGACACGCACGTCTCCTCCCGCGGCTATCGCGGCTCGGGTGATGTGGTGTTTGGCTAGAACTTTGAGGGCTTCATCTGCAGCGAAGCCTTTCGCGATCCCACCGAGGTCGAAGAACATGCCTTCAATCCTAAGTGTGGCGCTGTTGTTTTCGGCGTCGAGAGTGACGTTTTGATAGCCGGAGTGTTTTTTAGCATCTACAATTTGTGTGGCGCTAGGGATGAGGCCCTTGCGGAGGGAGCGTCGCCAAAGGTTGGAGGCGTAGCCGATGGTAGGATCGAAGGATCCGTTGGTAGTCTTGGCGAGAGTAAGGGCGGCATCGAGGACGTTGTAGAGGTCGATACTGACAGGGATGGGTTTGTTGGACGGAGAGGCGGCGAGTTGATTGAGTTCGGATTGGGGCAGGTAGTCGGAGAGTTTTGAGTTCAATTCTTCGATGCGCTGAAAAGCGGCCGTGGCGGCAACTTGAGCGCTTTTCTTTGATTGCGCGTAGAGTTTGATGCGAAAGAGTGTGCCCATGTGAGGTTGTTCGAACGCATAGAGACTTAGATCTTCTGAGGACGCGCTTGAGGATAAAGAACCAATGTAAAAGAAAAGGACGGCCATGGGGATGGTCGCCCTTCTGATGTAGAGGATTGGTTTGGGACGGACAGGCTCAGTCATTCTCGACGCCATTGTACCAGTAGGCTTTCATTTCTTCTGCCGAGGGAACCTCGAGAGGGCGCACGATGCGGAAGCCGAGCCAGACGGCATCAGTATGATACCAGATGGACTTGGGGAGTTGGGGATCTTGTTGTTTCCAGTTTTCATGGGACTGACGGCGGGCGGCGCTCCGCAAGTCCTGCGGATCATCATCCCAAGAGCCGCCGCGGGCGACATGGGGATAGGGTGTTGAAGACTTGAGCCATGGTGTCGCATTGGAGTCGTCGCCAAGGCTGGCATACTGATCGGCTGCGTATTGGTCGAGAGTCCACTCGATGACATTTCCGTGCATATCGTGGAGTCCCCAAGGGTTGGGTTTTTTTTGACCTACTTGCTGGTATTGGAAGTCGCTGTTCGCGAAATACCAGGCGTAGTCGTCGAGATCAGAGGGGTCGTCCCCGAATGAGTAGGCGGTGTTCGTGCCGGCGCGGCACGCATATTCCCATTCCGCTTCGGTGGGAAGGCGATAAAAGTGCCCAGTCTGGGCGCTTAGCCACTCGCAGTATTTATTGGCGGCGTGCTGTGTCATGCAGATGGCGGGATAGCCGTCTTGGCCCATGCCGAAGCTCATTTCCTGGTAGGGTTCGGTGGGCCGCGCAACGAGTTCCACGATGGTGGCGTCTTCTTTGGGAGTGGCGAGGGAGCCGTCCTTGTTCCGGGGCAGTTCCGGCAGCATAAATTTGATGTATTCGTCCCATGTGACTTCATGTTTGCCCATCCAGAATGGCTTAATTTCCACACCTACCTGTGGTCCTTCATCATCGTTGCGGTCGGATTCGGAGTCCGGGCTACCCATTTGAAACGTGCCCCCTTTGATGGGGACCATGGTGTATTCGACATTTGGGTAATCGGGAATAGCGGCCGTGTATTCTTCCATTTGGTCTTCGGAAGTTACCGTTGTATCGGCGAGGATTTTCTCCCGAATCTGGTTTACGAGATCCAATTCGGGATCGTCTTTGGCAGCGATGGGCTCTTCGCCGCCGAGAGACTCGCCTTTGGGCCATTCAGCTCCCTGTTCTACCCATAGGCGTAGTTGATAGAGTTCTTGTTCGTCGAAAGGTCCCCCTTTGACTAGGAGTGGCTTAATATTGACGTCGAAGCGCATGCGTGGCACCTCCTCCAGTTGAGCAATTGATTTTGGCCAATGGCCACCCTCGTTGACCCACGTTTTTAAGAGCTCCTGTTGCTTTTCGCTGAGGCGATCTGCTTTTTTGGGAGGCATGACAAGGTCGTCATCTTCGGGGAGATCGGTGGTCCAATAGATGGAACTGTCTTCGGCGTCGCCTGGTGTCAGGATGGGACCGGAATCTCCCTCTTCTTTTAGGGCTACCAGAGAGTCCAAGCGGACATCGCCTTTTTGGTCATCGGGGCCGTGGCAGCTGATGCAGGCCGATTCGAGAATGGGTTTGATATCGCGAGCGAAATCGACGGTGTTGCTCGCCTTTTTTTTGTTTTCGGCGGCGGCGGGGAGCGAGTGAGGGAGGAAGAAAACAACGAAGCAGAGGCCTATCGTAAAAGAGGGTTTCATATTGAGCTGGGGTGTCTTTATGGAAGCTAATGATGGCCCAGCTTCCGTCGGGGGCAAGCAAAAGGGGACTATGCGTTCGGAGCTGGCAGTGGGGCTGTATTCATCTATGTGATTGGTGTGAGAGGAATCAATCCATGAGTTCGGCGAGTTTGGATGCAAGCCTGTGACTCGTTGACAAAGAGGTGACGGTGGCTTGTGCGATGACGGATCGTGGGGGTGCGGAGTCGTCAGTGGAAAGATCGGCTTGGGCGCCGTAACTGATTGAATTCGTGAGGGAGACGATCGTTTTTGCGGTTTGGTTTTGTCCTTTCAGGTGGACTGGTTTAGTTTCTGGCGGTATTGGCGAGGTGAGAAGCCAAAGGCCCGCTTGAAGGCGCGGGCGAATGAGAGTTGGGAGTCAAAACCGCAAGCTTGAGAGATCTCTCCTATCTTTTGTTCGGTGGAGCGGAGGAGATTGGCGGCATGAGACACTTTTGCTGCGAGGATGAACTGCCAGAGACTGATACCGGTTTCATCTTTGAAGCGAGCGCGGAGGTAGCTTTCCGAAAAGCCGACTTGTTTTGCAATATCTGCGATGCTGAAATTTGCGTTGAGGTTGTTGTAGATGAACGTCTTGGCGTTTTTTACGATTGTGCTGCCTACGTCTTCGTCTCCTTGGGAGCGCGGTGCCTGTTGTGCAATTTTGAGAAGAAGATTGCGGAGGATGAGTGCGACACCGAGTTCCCAGGTGGATTTGCTGCGCGAGTAGGAGCCCATAAATTCGCGGAGGAGAAGAATGCAATCCTGATCCATTGAGCGTGGGGCGTCGCGGAGGCTGTGGATGGGTCCGGTGGCTTCACGTGGCAATTCAAAGGTGATGTAGTGCCAGCAGAACTCATCGGGAATCTTCAGGTAGTAGTGAAGTTGGTGGGGGAAGATGAGTAGGGCATCTCCTTCGGCCATTTGGTGAGCGTTCTTTTCGACACCGATGGCGCCGTCGCCTTCAAGATTTAGGATCAGGACAAAGCGGCCGTGTTGATCGTATTTACCTGAGCGCTCTGAGATTCCTTCCCAACCAGATAGCTCGTGGACCTGATGGTCTCGGGTGAATGCGAGAATATTGTCCGGGACGAACGTCTTTTGCCAGCGGAGGCCATGGAAGTAGTCACGAGGTGACGCGAAACCGCGGGCCACATTGGCGGCGTCTTCGAGCATTTGTTCCTGGCCAAGAGAGTTTTCCATTTAGGGGCGTGAGGAAAGATTGGATCGAGGCGGCGTAGCGATTAGTCAGTCTTTAAGGATAAGGGAATAACAACGATACGAGTCAGCAGGTAGTGGGGCCTCTTTCAAACGTTTCGATTGCTTCGTATTCGGCCATGCCAAGAAGGTCGTATCGCTTTGCGATTTCACGATTGTGATTGAGGGCGTGTGATTCGTAGTGGTCGGTGGCAACAAATTGGCGTATGGCGGTCTTTTTCTGGGTGAGTTGGTCAGGGCTCAAGGGTACAGCCATCTCGATTTCGTTGGGTTGCACGGGAGTTTCTTTCCCGCGGTAGAGCCAGATGCGGCAATCGGCGAGCCATGCGGGCCGGTGATGCGCGAGGGAAGAGAGGGCGGACTGGAGGGCGCGGAATGAGAGGGCTTGCATGGTAGAGGGGTCTGCGAGATTGCCTGTAGCGAAGATACGATGAGGTTTCACTGACTCGAGCAGATCTTTGGTTAATGTGATATCGTTTTCGGTCAGATTAAAGCGACGGAAGCGTCCTTTTTCGTAGAAGGGAAGATCGAGGAAGGAGACGGCATCGGGGGGGAGTCCACAGGACGCGGCGGCATCTCTGGCTTCTCCGCGGAGCAAGAGACCTTTGAGGCGGCGGACATCCGGAGAATCGACGTCGTTCGGTCCTTTCGATTCGAGCTTAGAAATGATCGTGGAGGCATATTCAGCTTGGCGGTCCCATTCGCCGGGGTAGTCGCCCGCAATGCGCAGGAGGGCGCGAGCGAAGCGGATGGCTTCTTTGTCAGGGACGCGCAGGCTACCGGAAGTTTGGAACGCGAGAGTAACTTGGTGGCCTTGTTCCTGGAGGCGATCCAATGTGCCACCCATGGACGCGATGGCGTCGACGGGGTCGGGGCTGAGAACGAGGATGCGTTTTGAATCTGGTTCGGCGGTTTCTGGGCGGCTGGAATCGTCAGCGTTCGGCTTGCCTCCTGGCCACCCGGTAATGGTGTGTTGGGTGTCGTTGAAGAAGCGGATGTTGAGGTTGTATGCGGGACCTTGATCGGTGAGAAGATCGGCCATACCGTTTTCGTTGTAGTCGTTGTCGATGAGTTTAAGGATCGGCTTTTCCAATTTATCCGAAAGCCAGATGACGGCCTTTCGTGCAAGAGCGGGGTTCCACTCAACGGGTCCCACGAGCCATGGGTTTTTGATGCGAACGAGATCTTTGGAGGCTGCTTCGTCAACGATGAAGGTGGTGTGGGAGTGTTCTTGGAGGAAGCTGGCCGGTATGGAGTCGGAGACTGGGCCTTCGACGGATCGGGCCACGACATGTGCTTTGTTTTCTCCCCAAGCCATGAGGACGATGCGGCGTGCGTCGAGGATGGTCCCGACTCCCATCGTAATGGCGAACCGAGGGACATTTTCGATGCCGAGGAAATCG
>JBCDBW010000031.1:0-38733 GCA_039182965.1 Verrucomicrobiota bacterium | reverse complement strand
GGTGATCGCCGTCGCTGGTGGGGTTGATTTGTTGTGCGCGTCGAAGCAGATTTAATCCCTCAGCAATGTCGCCTTCAGCGATCAGGAGTCGTGCTTGGAGGGCGATGGTTTCGGGATCGTTCGGATTTTCATTGGATAACTCTCGTGCGATGGCTTGGGCTTTTGGCAATTCCCCGAGATGTGCCAGTATCTGCGCGAGGTCTCGTCTGTCTTCCGTTGTGGCGACGTTCATTCCAACGAGTTTGTTGAGGAGAAACAGGGCGTCTTTGGCTCCCCGCCCACCCATGCGGTACAACTTTGCGAGTGACCGTATGACTTCAGGTTCCTCTGGCGACAGTCGGTAGGCTTGATTTGCGGCATTAATGGCCCCTTGGATATCCTTTTCGTCGAGCCGAGACTGGCTTTTTCCCACGAGATAGAGGGCGTGCTTTGATTGATACCAGTTGTAGAGTGGTTTTGCTTGCCAGACCATTACGGTAGCCACGACCAAGAGGAGGGTCAGGCAGAGGATAGGATGTTTTCTGGGATCTAGCATCTCTTTGGACGAGAGCGGGTTGCCTAGGTTCCAAACTCGTCGTGGGCAAGGCAAACCATGGGTAAAAGCTCGCTTCTTTGAGTTGGAAATCAAGAATTTACCCTGCCAAGAGCCGTGGGAGGGCCCGCAGACGCTTGGATCGTTCGGGATCTTGCGGAGTCCGCCTCGGATCAGCGGAACGAGACGCGGGCGTTGGGTAATTTGGACTCCAGTTCCTTGGCACCTTTCTCCGTCACCTTGGTCCGCCAGAGGTAAACGGCCTCCAGATTCTTTAGATTTTGAATTTCGCTGAGTCCGGCATCTGAAATTCCGGTGCCATAGAGATTGAGGTATCGAAGATTAGAGAGGTCTTTCAGGTGGGCGAGGCCGGCATCGGTAATCTTGGTGTTTCGCAGGTCGAGATGAACCAAGTTTTTCATGCGTGAAAGACTCTTGAGGCCAGCGTCTGAGATTGCCGCTTCGCTCAGGTTTAGTTGGGCGAGATTACTCCTTAGATCGGCGAGAATGGCGAGTGTGGCATCATCTGTCTCGTCCCGCACGTTGAAGAAGTCTACGCGGAGGAGGGGGTTGGTCTTTTGGAGGGCGTCGACCCGCGCGCCGGTATTTATGACGGAATCGATGGCGTCCTGAGGTGCAGGTGAAACCTTTTCTGCGAGAACGTCATATATGCTCGGGGGGGGCACGAAAGGCTTTAGTTCAGCGGGCTTTTCTTCAGGTGCTTCGGGTTTGCCCTCGAGACTCCCTTCCCACGCTCCGAAGTCTGCGCCCTCAACGATCCATTGCTTGAGGAGTTCTTTTTCTTTGTCGGACAACACTTCACCCTTGGGGGGCATGAAGTCGGAATCGTCTTCCGGGAGGATGACACGGAAGAACATCTCGCTTTTCTCGGGATCGCCCGGTGTGAGAACCGGTCCATTCTCGCCACCTACGAGGATCGCCCATGCGCCGTCGAAACGGAGATCAGCCTTTGGATTTTTTACCCTTCCTCCCTCTTCATAGGGCGCTTTGTGGCACTCGACGCAACTACGTTCGATAAAGGGCCAAACCTGTTCTTGCCAATCAACTTTCGCGAACACTTGGGTTTGGGACGCTGCGATGGCAGTAAGGGCGATCAAGGCTAGGGGAGGCTTTTGCTGCATACGGTCTTAACGTTTAGTGCTCTCTCTTCTTTCACCCCACGCGAGGCGCTTCCGGGTGGTTGAGGAAGAACGGAATGAGGCTGTCACTTATGGAGAGCTCCACGTGTTCGCATGGAACTATGTTGGGTGCAGCTACTCGGTTTCTCCGGTCCAGCCACCGAAGTCAGCGCCCTCCGCTATCCATCGACGCAGCATTTCCTTTTGCAGGTCAGTCAGTTCTTCAGCGGTATCTTCAGGTGGCATGTGATCGTGGTCGCTGAGTGGTAGGATGACTGTGGTGTATATGGCGCTCCTATCCGGATCACCCGGTGTAAGGTTTGGGAGGCTATCATTGTTCTCGCCTCCAAGCAGGATGAACTCCTTTCCATCGAGTCGAAGATTGGCCTTGGGACGGCGGAGGCGTCCGCGATCGTCACGATAGGCAGGGCCGTGGCATTCAACGCAACTCTTTTGAATAAAGGGAAAAATGTCTTCCTTAAAAGTGAGTGAGTCTTCGGCACCTTCGACTGCTACTGCTGCCGAGAGGATCATTGTCATGGATGTTAAAAAGGTCGTCATCGGGGCGCCAAGTGGGCGCGCAAGGATACGCATTTCAGGATGTGGTGGGGCGGGTGTTTTTGTTCCGTTCCCTGCAACATTTGACCTTTTAGAGCGGGACATCAAAGGAGTGGATACTCCCACGGTCCTCGATAGGTCCTTTGCAGAGCGGCATTAGCGGCTTCATCATTCAGGATTTTCTCCGTTTCTCCGTCCCAATCGATGCTTTTACCGTGATTGAAGGAGAGCATTCCCAGGAGGGGGAGATTGGAAGAGAAGTGAGCCTGCTCGATATCGGCAACAGGCAGGCGGTCGCTATCGATTGCTTCGAAGAGGTCTCTCCAGAGGCCGGGGATATTGTGTCCGGCCTTTTCGTCGTCAAATCGAGGTGCCTCGTGTGCGATCTGTTTCTTTTGATCGGCGGGGTAAAAGGTCCAACCGTCCTTCCACCCCATGTGGAATATGCCGTTGGTGCCGTAAAAGTAAGTTCCGATCTTGTGCTTTTCGCTTGGATTTTGAGCGAAGCGACGGTGTTCCCAAGTAGCCGTGAAGGACTCGAATTCGAAGACGGCGACTTGTGAATCGGGCGCATCGCTGGTTTGCTCCTTTTCGTTGAGGATTGGTTTTCCTTTGATGGGGCGTCCGCCTGAGGAGTAGACACTTTTTGGAAACTTTTCATCGCTCCACCAGAGAACCTGATCGAGCCAATGCACTCCCCAGTCGCCGAGAGTTCCGTTTGCGAAATCGAGAAAGTTGCGAAAGCCGCCGGGATGAATTTTTCGATTGAAAGGGCGCAGGGGAGCGGGGCCGCAGTAGAAGTCCCAATCGAGCGAAGCGGGTGGCTCGCTGTTTGGTGAGGGGAGTTCTTCTCCGCCGCCATTGAAAACAAAGGAGCGGACCATGCCGATCTTACCGACTTTACCAGAGCGAAGGAAATCCATCCCCGAGACGTGGTGTGGTCCGATGCGGCGGTGCAGGCCTACCTGGACTTTGCGGTCGGCGGCGCGAGCGGCGTTGAGGATGGACCGGCTCTCTCGGATTGTGTGTGCGGTCGGTTTTTCGAGGAAGACATGAGCGCCTGCACTGATGGCCTCGATGGCGGGCAAAGCGTGCCAGTGGTCAGGGGTTGCGACAATGGCGATATCGACTTCTTCTTTGGCGAAGAGGTCACGGAAATCCGGGTAGGTCTTCGGTCTTGAGCCGGTTAAGTCTGAGACTTCCTCGGCAGAGATCTCGAGGGCATCGGCATCGACATCACAGAGGGCGACCGCTTTACATCTACCGGTCTCGAGCGCGACGCGTAGAACATTCATTCCCCACCAACCGGAGCCGATTAGAGCAACGCGATAGTGTGAGGGAGGTTTTTTCGCCACTGCGACAGGGATTTTCGAGAGAGCGATGCCGGCAGTGGCAGCACTGGTGGATCGGAGAAATTGGCGTCGTTTCACGGTCGGGAGGTGTTTTGTTAGCGAAGGTCGACACAGACGAGGTCGCCTCTGATATTACGACAATATACACGCCCATTGGCGAGGGAGGGGGCGGTCCAACTCTTTCCACCGAGGATCTGGATCCGGGTCACGGGGTCGAAGCTTTCGGGCGAGGCGGGGGCGAGGATTAATTCGCCTCTTTCGCCGAGGATGATCAGGTATCCGTTAGCAGCAATGGCACCACTCATACCGGTGCTATCGTCGGACCACTTGATTTCGCCTGAGGAAGAATCGAGGCATTGAAATTCGGGATCGCCGTCTTCATTGCCGTTGACGCCGTAGAGGAAGCCATTGATGAGGAGAGAGGGATTCATTTGGTTACCCATTTCCTTCACCTTCCAAATGACTTCTGGCTCTGCTCCTGAGAGGCGAATGAGGGCTGCTCCTTTGCCGTAGCCTGAGGAGATGAAGAGAGTGTCGGCATCGACGGCGACCGGGTCCGCGGCGTTCACTCCGTAGCGGGTGAGCCAGGGAAAACTCCAGGCAGCTTTTCCTGAATCGGGATTTACGCCGGAGAAACTTCGCGTGGAGCTGAAGACGAGTTGGGAGGTTCCGTCGCGTTCGATCGGGTAAGGAGATGAATAGCCGGCTTCATCCGCAGCGGACTTCCAGATGACCGTTCCAGAAGCCTTATCGAGTGCGACGCCGGAGGTGCCGGCATTTAGGAAGACGCGTTCGCCGAGAACGAGGGGGGAACCATTGAACCCCCAAGTGGGAGCTGGGAAGCCCAGGTCTGCTACAAGGTGGGTAGACCACCGGACACTTCCGTTGGCGGCGTCGAGCGAAAACACGTGCCCCTCGCGGCTAATCGTAAAGACGGTATCGCCCTCGACGGTGGGGGTCGAGCCGGGGCCGCCCTCGTAGTATTTCGGGTCGAGGGCGGCAGGATAGGAGTGACTCCAAATTTCCTTACCCGAATCGGCGTCGAAGCAGTAGACCGTGTCTACGTTGTCCGTGTTGCCAATCGTGTAAACCTTCTTGTTTGCAATGCTGATTCCGGACAGGCCGGTGCCGACATTTGTTTTCCAGACCAAGGGAGGATCGCTATCGGGCCACTCTGCGCGCCAGTTGGACTCTTTCGAAATACCATCCAAACTGGGGCCACGCCAACGCGGCCAGTCGTCGGCGAGGAGTGAAGGGGGAAAGCAGGAGACGGTGATAGAGAGAAAAGTGGCAGCGAGCAATGATTTCATGGGAGGATGTTGAAATTGTATGTTAAGAACGACGTGGTGGAAGCATTGTTGCAAGAATCCCCGAGGGTGACCGGCTTTCGGCTCTTTTGCGTTGCGGTCGTTTGTTATTTGATATCGGGGGCGTTGAGTATGGCGGGAGTGGTGGTCGAGCAATCGGTTTTTGGTGAAACTCTCGATGGGAGGCAGGTGAATCGTTACGATCTTTCCAATGGGAGGGGATTACGAGTGAGTGTTTTGAACTATGGTGCGATGTTGATCTCCGTTGAAGTGCCGGATCGTGCCGGGACGACTACCAATATAACCTTGCACCTCGATGATTGGGCGCAATACGAAGCGGGGCACCCGCTGTTGGGATCGGTGGTAGGTCGTTTTGCCAATCGCATCGATGGAGGAGGATTTGAGATTGATGGGGAGCGATTTGAGTTGGAGAGCGTCAATGGGCGCACCGGGGTGCATATTCATGGGGGAAAAACGGGTTTCCAGCATCAGTTTTGGGACGCCGAGGTCGAAAAAGGGGGGGTGATATTTACGCTGATGAGTGCGGATGGGCATGAGGGGTATCCGGGGCAAGTGCGGGTTTCGGTGCGATACCTTATGAACGGGAGCGAGAACGCGTTTCGGATTCAGTATGAAGCCACGACGACGAAGCCGACCCACGTAAACTTGACCAACCATGTCTACTGGAATCTGGGGGGTGCGGGCTCGGGGGATATTCTGGACCACGAATTGGCGGTGGATGCCGCAGGAGTGCTCGCGTTGGATGAGCGAAAAATCCCGACCGGAGAGTATCTTGAAGTGAAAGGCGGACCGTGGGATTTTCGGGAGTCACGAACGATTGGTGGGCGAATTCGAGAGACCGGTGGTGGATACGATCATTGCTATGTCTTGAGCTTGGAAGACGACCGGGAACTTCGTGTTTGTGCAAAGCTCTATGATCCGAAGAGCGGTCGAATGATGAAGGTCTGGACAACGCAACCCGGGGTGCAATTATACAGCGGCAATTTTCTGCGTGTGGGAGGAGCAGGGAGGGCGGGAGAGTTGAGGTATGGAAAGCATGATGGCGTTTGCTTGGAGACGCAGCACTTTCCGAATGCGCCCAATGAGGCGGGATTTCCGAGCACGCTGTTGCGTCCCGGGGAAAGATATCACGAGGAGGTTGTGTTTTCTTTCTCGGTTGTCGATTAGCGATCAGGATTTCGCGTCGACAGGCAAGAATGGCATCTGTAGAATAATCGTGTCGTTGCGCGAGCTTGCCTCGGGTGCGTTTTGGTGGCCATGAAGAGTCTGTTTCGTATCCTGTTAGCGCCATGTATTTCGATGTCGCTTGCTGGTTGTTTTGAAGCGACTGAAGATATTGTGATTCGCAAGGACGGCACTGCTCTTGTAGAGTTTGAAGTAACCTTTACGGGTTCGATGGCATTGATCGCGGGAAGCTTGGACGAGTCGATGAGGGATCCTTTTGGTGATGCGAGTGGCGTGATAGGTGATTTGAAGGCGCAGCCGGGCGTCAGCAAAGCGAAGTATGGAGAGTCGAAGAAGGGGTCTTCGCGAGTGCACCGATTGACTGTCGAGTTAGATGATTATCGCGGGCTACCGCAAGTGAGTGAGATCCTGATGAGATACCAACGCGACGCGGTGGTGGAGTCGACGTTCATGGTTCAGTCGGTGGGTCCGACGCAGGGTCGGGTCACGCAGCGGTTGGTCGGGCGGAACGTTGAGATCAGTGTGCCGACGCATTTGCAGGGGATGCCGGTGGCGCCGATGGTGCAAGGTAAGAAGGGGGAGGCTCGAGAGTATTTGGCGGGGCGCCTGAGAGACCGGTATATTTTCGTTACGCTGCGCGCTCCATCGATTGGGGATCATAATGGGAAATTGGACGAATCGGGATCGGTGGTGAGTTGGGATGTTCCTTTGTCTGCATTGGTTGGTTCTCCGGGTCGGGCTTACGATCTCGCGGCGGACGTATCGCTGGTAGGGAATGAACGACCGCTTTGGAAGCGGTTGATATTTTTTTGGAAGTAGAGTTGTGACAGGGGGGAGGGCGATGAAGGGAGAGTGCGGAGAAGCGGAAGGAGCGTGTGTGATCGAGGCACGTGGACTTTCGGTGGAGCGGAGTCGAGTTATTTTGCGCGATGTGAATTGGCGAGTGAGGCAGGGCGAGCATTGGGTTGTGATGGGGAGTAATGGATCTGGTAAAACGGCGCTGATGAGATCGCTGTCAGGGTATATGACTTTGAGTCGGGGAAGTGTTGTTATTGCGGGTTATGACGAAGATGAGCCGTGGGACGTGATTCAGCAGCGGGTGGGAATTGTGTCAAGCAACGTGGCGCAGCAGATCGACGCCGATGAGCCAGTTTTGGAGACGGTCATTAGTGGGCGGTATGCGATGATCAACTACTGGGTGCGCCGGCAGCGGCGTGAGGATCGAACGCGGGCACGGGAAGTCCTGGAACGGGTGGAATGCGCGCATCTTGAGAAGATACCTTGGGCGGTTTTGTCGCAGGGCGAGCGACAGCGGGTGATGATTGGAAGAGCGTTAATGCTGGAGGAACCGCGGGTGCTCTTGTTAGACGAGCCTTGTGCAGGGCTCGATCCGGTTGCACGCGAGCGGTTTCTGCAGTTTTTGGGGCGTCTGGGTGACGCTGAAGGGCGAGGCGCTCCTACAGTGATTCTCGTAACACATCATGTTGAAGAGATTATTCCGATGTTTACTCATGCACTGATGTTGCGGGCAGGGAGAGTGGTGAGAGCCGGGAGGGTGTCAGACTGTTTGCGGTCAGAGTGTCTTTCGGAAGTTTTTGGAGCGCCCGTGTCGGTTAGGCGGCGGCGGGGGAGATACCAGCTGGAGGTGGTGGGGGGTGATGGGGCATTCCTACGCTGAATGGCCTTCGCTATTGGCGGTCATGCGTGCGTCAGGCCCGCGAGTTCCTGGATCTCTTCCAAGAAGGGAAGTGAATCACGGTTGCCGAGGTTTTGGCATTTCAGGGCGCCGGCAGCACAGGCGAAAGAGAGTTTCTCCTGGGGTGGCAGTTGATTGAGCGAGGCGAAGACGAGCGCCCCTGCGAAGACGTCACCGGCGCCGTTCGTGTCAACGGCTTCGACAGTGAAACCTGGATGTGAAAAGTTACCGTTTTCGGTAAAGAGAGAGGCTCCCCTTTGACCGGAAGTAATCGTGATCTCCGCGGGACCCATCGCGAGCAGTTTGCGAGCGCCTTTTTTGAGGTCTTTTGTTTCGAACAATTGTTCAATGAGGCGGGCGGGGCAGTTGAGGCAGCTGACGTTTTCCAGAAGCCGTTCTAGGTCGGGCTTTGGGGAACCGAGATCCATGTAGACTGGTTTGTCGGCGGCGCGCATGGCCTTGGCGGCGGTGATTGCCGCAGGGCCGGACCAGCCGTCGAGATGAAGCGCATCATGTTTCGTGAAGTGATAGGGGACAACGGTCTCGGGGGCAATGGGATGGCTCCCGCGGAATGCCGCGACGGTGCGGCATCCGGTGTCTTTTTCGAGCCAGACATGAGCGAAGCCGGTGCGTCCGTCTGGGGAATGCGGATGGGGATCAAAATTGATATTATTCTGCAGTAAGTCTGCTTCAATGATTTCCCCGAAGTGGTCCTCTGCCCAGCGACCGTGGAATGTGGCGCGGGCTCCCAGGCGGACGAGGAGACAGAGAGCGGTCGGAACAGGGCCACCTACCTGATATTGGTCTGACTCGATATCGCACTTCGTATCTGAGGGAGGAAATTCCGAAAGGACGACTTGATGATCGACGACGATGGTGCCGAGGCCGATCACGGAGATTGGGTCGGAGGAGCGCACGGCGCGATGGTGCGTGTCGGGTTCCACGAGGTCGAGGATGATTTTTGTGAGGGAGGGGCGAGGCAATATTTTTCGGTCTGGGCAAGAATGTGCCGATTCGGTGAAATAGGGTGATCATTTCGTGGCTCTCAACATCGGTTTTGCAGAAAGAATTTGTGAAACCCGGCATCCAAGCCATCGTTAAATACGAAATAAACCAGCGTCCCTTGGGGCGTTTAAACAACCCTAATCAAAGAAGACATAACCATGAAAACATTGCTTACTACCCTTGCTGTTGCCGTCGTTGCCACGATGGGCACCGCGTTTGCCGGTGAATATGCTGACATTAGCATAGCGGAGCTGAAAGAGGCGATTGGCAAGAAGGAGGTGATCGTTCTTGACGTGAACGGCTCCTCGACATACGCGAAAAATCATATCCCAACGGCGATTGATTTTCGCGCGAATAAGGAGAAGCTTGCGGAAATGCTTCCGGAGAACAAGGAGACCTTGATCGTTGCCTACTGTGGCGGTCCTTCCTGTTCTGCATACAAGTCCGCAGCTGATGCTGCGAAGGGCTTGGGATACACCAACGTGAAGCACTTCTCGGGCGGTATTTCCGGTTGGCTTGACGCCGGCGAAAAGACGGGATCGTCTGACAGCTAAGAGGATCAAAAAGAGTAACGAATTGTTACTCCGTCACGGGCGCTCCTGAAAAACGGGGCGCCCGTTTTTTTTTTTTTGCTGTGATGGCGGTTTTTCATTCATTTGGAACGACCGCTAGAGAATCGCCGGAAACTGCGTCAATCCGAATTTTGAGGGCTGCTTTCTTGTTGATACGCGTCGAACCAATCCTGGACTTTCAAGCCCATGTGCTGATCTTCCGGAATTAGGGATGCCAGTTTGCTCTTGAGGTGTGCGTACTCGGGATTGTTTGCCTGGTTAGACCATTCATCTGGATCGACATCATGGTCATATAGTTCCTCGGAACCGTCTTCATAGCGGATATAGCGCCATCTCTCGTTTCTGATCGCGGTATTGCCCTCACCGTAGGAGATGATTGCGGGCGGGCGGGGGAGGGAAGGGTTATCCAATTGGGGCTTAATGGACGTGCCGTCGAGGTATGGTGGGATGGGCAGTCCGGCGAGGTCGACGAGGGAGGGGAAGACATCGACGAGGCTTACGGGTTGGCTGCAGACAGATCCCGGGGCAAGTTCCGGTGCGCGAACAATGAAGGGGATGCGGGTGGTTTGCTCCCAAATAGCGCCCTTGCACCAATGCTTCTTTTCTCCCAAGTGCCATCCGTGGTCGCTTACGAGCATGATGACGGTCTCGCGACGGCGGGGGTTTTCCCCGTTCAGGACCTCCAGGAATCGGCCGATCTGGCGATCGACGAAGGCGACAGACGCGTGGTAGGCGCGCAGAGTTTTTTCCCATTCGTCGTGTTTCAGGATGAACTCGTGATCGCTTAGCCCATCGTGGAGAGGTTTATGGGCGTGTGTGCGAGCAAGGCGCCGTGCGAATTCGGGTAGATCGCCCCAATCGTCGGTTTCCGGTTCGGCAGGCCTTTCAATAGACTCGAGGGGAAAGAGGTCGAAATACTCTTTGGGAACGTGGAGAGGGCGGTGAGGGCGGAAAAAACCGACTGACATGAAGAGGGGTTTTTCACTCTCTTGCAACCACTGTTCAATCGCCCATTGAGCGATTTTGTAGTCGCCCATTTCTTCATCGGGCACGTTGAGCGCGAATCCATCGTTTGGCGCTCTCATCGCGTTGAAGTTATTTTGCCCCTCAGGTGGCTTGGGGTCTTTGGGTCGTTTAAAGATCGAATCGCCGTCGGAGCCGGGGCCACCATGGAACACCTTACCTCCGGTGGTGACGTGGTAGCCATTCGCCATGAAGAACCTTTGCATAGTTGGGGTTTCGACGGGTGTTTCCATCGGGTATTTTGCATTGAAGTAGATCCCTGTTTTGAAGGGATAGACTCCGTGATTGAGGCTCGTGCGTGAGGGGCGGCATTGCGGGGAATTGCAATAGGCGTTTGGGAAGACCATGCCGGAGGCGGCTAGAGAATCGATATGGGGAGATACGGCCTGGGGATGACCCTCGAGGTAGCCGAGGTAATCATTGAGGTCATCGACGATGATGAAAACGATATCGGGCTTCCCCTCGGCTGGAGCCTCCGTGAGGGTCATACATGCGATGATGGCGAGCGCAAGGAAAGGCAGACGAAAAAGTTTCTCTTGAGGAGGAAATTTCACGAGCGATTGCAGATGGGTTACTTGACCGCTTTGTCTTTGAGTTGTCGGAATTCGAAATACAAGGTCTCTGTTGGAGCGAATCTCAACGAAGTGATTCCTTCATGCCTGGCACGATCGTTGGCTGACTCACGGGCGCTTCTAAGATTTTGTTAGGGAAAGTCTGGTATGGTCTCGTGGAGAATCGCTGCAATCGCCTTCTTTTCGGCATTCGGGAGATAGCGATAGTCTGGGTCGGGGTTTTGCGTGTCGAGTGCTTCTTGGATTCTCCGGTAGACTTGTTGGCGGAAGCCCTCGGGAAGACCTCGGAACGCGGCGCTGTAGATCATGTAGCTACATCGGTATTTCAAGAGGCGATTGTCGAGGTTGAGATCTTTCAGGGAGCGATTCATCGAGTCGGTCTTTCGGGCGGCAAGGAATTGTTCGACGAAGCCGAGATCACCTTCAATACCTCCTTTGGGGAGGGGCGCTTCGTCGGCGAATAGGAGATAGCGGGTGATGAGCCTGGCTTGGCGATTCATCTCATCGGCTTGTTCGGGGCTGAGGCGACCGTTTCCCTCATGGAGATAGCTTCGGGCACGGTAGTGGGCTTCGATGGTGCGATTTACGAAGCCGGACTGATGTTCGAGGAGGAGGTGGGGGAGGATATCACTGGTGGCGACGGGATATTTTGACCAGTCGAATCGGGTGCCGGGCTCGAGTGGCTGGGTGAGTAACTCTCCATTGGACATGCGTCCGATCAAATTGCCCCAGTGCTTCTCCAGATTGTGAGCACCGGTTACGTGCCATCCGCCGAAGCGCTCGCCGAGGGGAATGGCGTGTCCGCTTTCGTTGCGGCGGAACGCGTCGAGGCTGCCCCCGGTGCGGCCGGGAACGACGGACTCGAGGACGAGCCCGGGGACATTACCAGTTGAGGCGTCGGCGTGGCAGTTCATGCATCGGTTTGACCGTTCGACAACGGGAGGGCGATTATCTCTGGGGACGTCGAAGATATAGAAGATGGCGCCCGCTTCGGGATCGATGGAAATGATTTCGATTCGTCCACCTGGAATGAAGCCGACGTAGACGTCTTCGTTGAAATAGACAGCGCGAGGGTTGCGCGGCGAGATGAAGCGGAGTTGTAAGCTGGTCGTGGAGTAGACGAGAAGCTGGGAGGATACGGGGATTGCGAGTTCGTTGAGGAGGTCGGTGAGAAACGCGATATCACTTGATTGGTCGAGAGAGAGGCGCCCGGCGGCGAGGTCTTTGCTGAGGCGAGTGAAACGATCGTTGAGAGGGCGAGTCCAGTAGTGGTGAGGGGGGCCTTCGAGGATGGCAAAATCGTCATTATCCTCGAATCGACTTTCGTCAGAGGCGTCGCTAGCAACATGACTGCCTAGAAGGAAAGCGATGAAACCGCCTAGGGCAATGAGGCGGGTGAGGGATCGCATCGGGTGGGGGCCGGACATGGGGATGGGGATAACACTTAATGGAACGGGGACCGGTAAGGTTGATCTGTCAATGGAGTTTGAGCGAGAGGAGTTCACTCGATCGAATTGCGGGCGGGTTGTGCTGCTTAGCCTTGCTGTTGAAGAGCGGGGCACTATCATACCGAATCGATATGGGAACAAATGGAAACGGGGAGCGTCGGATTTTGGTGGCCGATGACGTGGACGACTTGAGGGAGGCGGTATGTGGTGCTTTGTCGCAGCGGGGATATTTGGTCGAGGGCGTCAGCGACGGCGAGCAATGCCTGGTGGCAATCGGGCTATTCCGGCCCCATTTGCTTCTTCTGGATGTCATGATGCCACACATTCATGGGATAGACGTTTTGCAGCGGATTCGACGTGAACCGATGACGAGAGACTTGGGCGTGGTTTTCTGCACGGCAAAGAAGTTTGCCGCGGACATGAGTCGAATTGAATCGCTGGGTGCGTTCGACATTATATCGAAGCCGTTTGAAGTATCTGATCTGGTTGGAATTGTGGAGCGTTATTTTGAGGGGGCACCATCTTGTTTGAACGATGAGTGGTCGGACGACAAGGGCGAAGCGATACCTGGAAGTGTTTATCTGCCGCGCCTGCCTGTGGATTGTCCGACGATCCGGATGTGGGGAACGCGGGGTTCTTCGCCTGTGGTGGACCCACAGCATCAACGTCATGGGGGGAACACCTCTTGTCTGGAATTGCGATACCGAGGGACGCGATTGATTTTTGATGCGGGGACGGGGATACGGGACTTAGGCAACGCGATTCTTGAGGAGGGACCGGAACCGATACATGTTTTTATCACCCACACTCATTGGGATCACGTGCAGGGTTTTCCCTTTTTCTCGCCGGCGTATCATGAAGACCGGGAGGTCCACATTTATGGTGCGAAGGGGTTTGGGCAGGATTTGGAGGCTCTGTTTCGCGGGCAATTGCAGCATGACTATTTTCCGGTGGAATTGGACGACATGAAGGCGGAGCTTCATTTTCATCATTTGAGTGGGGACGCGGTAGAGATTGGAGGTATTCGTGTAACCTGGGAAGCGGCGAATCATCCGGGGGCGACGGTGGGCTATCGGATGGATGTTGGCGACGTGTCGGTGGCTTTTTTCCCTGACAATGAGTTTTTGCGCGGCTATCTGGGCCCGCCTGACCGTGATGCGGTGGGGGCTGAAGAGATCACTCCTTATCAATCGTACATTGATTTTCTTGCGGGAGTGGATGTTTTGATCCACGAGGCGCAGTATACCAACGAAGAGTATCCGGAGAAGATTGGGTGGGGGCATAGCGCGCTTTCGAACATGTGTCTATTGACGAAGTTGGCGGGGGTGAAGTCATGGATTATCACGCATCATGATCCCGATCATGATGACGTGTTCTTGCAACACAAACTGAATCTCACGCGACATATTCTGTCTGAGATCGGGAACCCGATCCCTGTTGATCATGCGTTTGACGGGATGGAGCATTTCATCATTCCCAGTGGAGGTTGCCCTAGGGGTTGATTGGTGCAAGAATCGGGTGGGTAGGGTTAGGATCGGCGTGTATTAGTGGGGGATGAACGATTACGAGCGGGTTGCGCGGGTCATTCGGTGTTTGGGCGAACGCTATCTTGAACAGCCGACGCTAGAAGACATGGCTTCGGCTGCGGGGTTGAGTGTTTCTCGTCTTCATCGATTATTTTCCGAGTGGGCAGGGGTGACGCCGAAGTCGTTTGTGCAAGCGTTGACCTATGAGCATGCGCGGCGGATGCTGCGTGAAGGGGAGACTGTTCTCGACACGTCGCTTGAGGTGGGTTTGTCAGGGCCCGGACGACTGCATGATTTGTGTGTATCATTTGAGGCTTTGTCTCCCGGGGAGTTGAAACGGGGTGGTGAGGGGATCGAAGTGACCTATGGTTTTTCGGAATCGTTATTTGGGGACTGTCTCGTTGCGGAGACGGACCGGGGATTGAGTCACCTCAGTTTTGTGAGTGAGGGGGGGCGAGAAGCATTGGTGAGCCGTGTGCGGAGGGACTGGCCGCGCGCGGGTCTACGGCGTTCGGATGAGCTGGCGGAAGTGAGAGTTGCTGAAATCTTCACGTTCAACGAGGGTGACGCGGCACGCGGTTGTGGAAGGGGATTAAACCTTCTTGTGCGAGGGACCTCGTTTCGGGTGCAGGTGTGGCGGGCCTTGTTGCGCATACCGGAGGGTCAGATCACGTCCTATGGTCGAGTGGCGCGGTCGATTGGGAGCGATGGAGCATCGCGGGCGGTGGGAGCGGCAGTAGGAGCTAATCCGGTTGCATATTTGATCCCTTGTCATCGGGTGATTCGGGAGACGGGAGCGTTGGGTGGCTATCGATGGGGGCTGGAGCGAAAGAGAGTTATGCTGGCACTGGAGGTGCTGGGAGAGTAGTGGATGGCGGTTGGCGTTGCGCTTGGTGTGCTGTAGGATAGGGCATGTTGAGGTGGACCATAGGGATGATGGGAGTGTCATTCATCAGCGTCTTCGGGGCGGATCTGGAGGAAGATGGGGCGTGGGAGAAGCACATCATTCAGCCGGCGTCGGAAACACGTGGCATGATCAATACAGCGGTGGCGAACGACTGGAACGGTGACGGGAAGATGGACGTGATCGGGTCGTTCAACGGGACGGTCACCCTGATATTGGGGCCGGACTGGCGTGAGCGGGTGGTATTGCACGAGTTGGCTGGCAAGAAGGGAGATCGGTTGGCGGGGAGTGGGGGATGTATTCACAGCACGACGATGGACGTGGACGAGGATGGGGACTTGGATTTTGTAGGCTCCAACAATACGGTTTTTTGGCTAGAGTGTCCGGATGGGGACGTCACGAGCGGGGAGTGGGTGTATCGGACCGTTGATGGTGAGATCAAGGGGACGCATTGTCTGATCACGGGCGATGTGGATGGTGACGGGCGTCTTGATTTGATTGCGAATTCTGGACGGGGGCCTGACCAGACCGCGATTCCCCACTCGCTTACCTGGCAGCGGGTGCCGCAAGATCCCAAGAGTGCGAAGAGCTGGAAGCGACATGTGTTTGCGAAGGGGGACGCGCCCGGGGGCTCACACTATACCGGAATTGCTGACGTAAACGGGGATGGACGGATGGACATCTCTTGTGCGGCGAAGGGGGGAGATCGCTTTCCGGGCGGGGAGTGGTTTGCGTGGTGGGAGCAACCGTCGGACGGCGGGGTACCATGGGTGCGGCATGTACTCGCGACGGAGCAAGTGGGGGCGACTAATATTCTCCCTTATGATTTTGATCAAGACGGGGTGATGGACTTTGCCGCGTCTCGTGGTCATGGGGAAGGGGTGCTCTGGTTTCGCGGTCCGGATTTTGAACCGATCGAGATTGATGGTGGGATTAAGGGACCTCACAGTTTGGCTTTGGGCGATATTGATAGTGATGGCACCATGGATATTGCCACGTGTGGGCACACGGTGGATGGAGTGGCGATTTGGTATTCGAATGACGGCAGGGGGCGATTTTCGCCCCACGTCGTGGGACTGGATCAGGGTTCGTATGATTTGCGACTGGTGGATATGGACGGGGATGGTGACTTGGATTTTTTGATCGCGGGGCATTTCAGCAACAATCTCGTTTGGTTTGAGAATCCGCTTACGGGGGAAACGCTTCCGTTGCAGGGGTAGTCCTTGATTCAACGGATTTTCTGCGAGAGTGTCGTAATGGGGAGCTGTAGCGGGGACTTTTGTTTCATCGCTGAAGCATCGTGGACGGGTCCTGATATCGGGGCCCTCGGAAACCAAGAAACACCATGTCAGAAGTAGCCAAGTCACTACCGGAGGATGATGTTGCCGCGATTGATGAATTGCGGGCATCCTATGAGTCACTAACCAAGGAAATCAGCAAAATTATTGTCGGACAGGAGCAAGTGATTGAGGAGCTGGCGATCTGTCTATTTGCGAGGGGGCATGCGTTACTCATGGGCGTGCCCGGTTTGGCGAAGACGCTGTTGATCAGTCGGCTAGCGGAGACTCTCTCACTGAGTTTCAGCCGGATTCAGTTTACGCCGGACTTGATGCCGATGGACATTACGGGGACGGACATTTTGCAAGAGTTGCCGGGAGGCAAGCGGGAGTTTGAATTCGCGAAGGGGCCTGTATTTGCGAACATCGTATTGGCGGACGAGATCAACCGGGCGCCATCGAAGACGCAATCGGCGATGTTGGAAGCGATGCAGGAGCGGCGGGTCACGGTGGCGGGGCGGACGTATACTTTGGACAGTCCGTTTTTTGTTTTGGCGACGCAGAACCCCATTGAGCAGGAGGGCACCTATCCTTTGCCGGAGGCTCAGTTAGATCGCTTCATGTTCATGATCAGTGTGGAGTATCCGTCGCGTGAGGAAGAGATCCAGATTGCGCGGACGACGACAGGGATGGACTTGCCGAGTCTCGAGCACATATTGGACGGGGAGCGAGTGATGGCTTATCAGGACTTGGTGAGGCGGGTTCCGGTGCCGGATCATATCTATGAATTTGCGGTTGATTTGGTTCGGCGAACGCGTCCCAGTGGGAAAGAAGCGCCTGAGTGGGTGCGGCCCTTGGTGGGATGGGGAGCGGGGCCGCGGGCGGTGCAATATTTGATTTTGGGTGCGAAAGCGCGGGCGGCGCTGCACGGCAGCTACATGGTTCGCCAAGAGGACATCACCGAAGTGGCGGGTCCAGTTCTTTATCATCGCGTTATGACGACATTTACCGCGGAATCCGAAGGTGTTTCGAGCCGGGAGGTGACCCGCCGGTTGGTTGAAGAACTGAGTCAGGAAGGTTGATGGGAGGGGAAATTCGAGGGGAGTGGGTTGATCTCATTGTAGAGTGAAGCATGGCGAATCCGAGCAAGCACGAGTATTTGGATTCGGCGGTGCTTGGGCGCCTGATGGCACTGCCGTTGCATGCGCGGACGGCGATGTTGGGTAGTATTTCGGGGAAGCATCGGAGTCCGGTAAAAGGATCGTCGTTGGAATTTGCACAATACCGGAAATATGTGCCGGGTGATGACACGCGGCGACTGGATTGGCGGACGTGGGGGCGATCGGATCGATTTTACATCAAAGAGTTTGAAGCGGACACAAACCTGCGTTTATGCCTGATGGTGGATAGCAGTGGATCGATGGGTTTTGGCGGAGTGGGGAAGACGCGTTTGGATTATGGGCGGCGTCTTGGGGGGACCTTGGCATATCTTGCGGCGCAGCAGGGCGATGCCGTGGGGATGTGGCAGGTGGGGGATCGACCGCTTGAGATCCCGGCGAAGCGCGGGTCGTCGCATTTGCGCGTCGTGCTTGATCAGCTCGGGGCTTTGGAAGCGGAGGGGGAGACGACGTTGTTGGCTTCGCTGCACGAAGCGGCGGAGAAGATTCGGCAGCGTGCATTGGTGGTTGTGATCTCGGATTTATTTGTGTCGCCGCTGGAATTGAAGTCGGCGTTGCAGCATTTGCTTTTTCGGCGACATGACGTGGTTGTCTTTCAATTGCTGGAGCAAGTGGAATTGGACTTTGATTTTGATCGACCGGCGCGTTTTCTGGACATGGAAGGTGGAGAGGCGGTTCTGGCGGACCCAACGATGGTGGTGAAGCGGTATCGGGAGGCGGTGCGTCTTTATTTGCGGGAGATGGACGAAGTCATTGCGACGACGGGTGTTGATTATCACCGCGTGAAGTTGCATGAGAAATACGATGATGTGCTTGCGCGGTTTTTGCTGGGGCGCACACCGAAGCGCGCGGCCCGATGAGTTTTCTTCAACCGATTCTTTTGATTGGTCTGCCGCTTGCGGCGTTGCCGGTGATTATACATCTGATTCATTTGCGGCGGCGGCGTTCCGTGCAGTGGGCGGCGATGATTTTTCTTCGGGCGGCGCAGAAGATGAACAAGGGGTTTTCGAAGCTTCGGCAATGGCTGATCCTCGCCTTGAGGGTATTGGCCGTGGCGGCGTTGATTTTTCTTGTGAGTCGTCCTTTAGCAGGAGGATTGCTTGGACTAACGGGGGGTGCGCCGGACACGGTGATCATTCTTCTGGACCGATCGGCGAGCATGGAGCAGGAGAATCTGGAGAGCGGGTTCAGCAAGCGAACAGCGGGACTGGAGAAGATTTCGGAAGCGATTCGATCGACGGTGGGCAATCGTTCTCGCCTGGTCTTGATAGACAGTGCGCGGGTCGAGCCGCTTGAAATTGAGGAGGCGGAGGAGCTGTTGGATCACCCGCTGACGGGGGAGACGGGAACGGCGGCGGATGTGCCAGAGTTGCTGCAGGCGGCCTTGGATTACATCACGACCAACCAGAGCGGACGGACGGATATCTGGGTTTTGAGCGACCTGCGTCGGAGTGACTGGGATGCGGGAGGTGGTCGATGGGATGCGTTGCGGGGTGGTTTTGCCAGTTTGCCTGGGGTGCGCTTTCATTTGTTAAGCTATGGGGAGCCAGTGGGCGCGAATATGGGCGTGGTGGTTGATGGTGTCGTGAGGCGAGACACGGCAGAAGGGGCTGAACTGCTACTGGACCTTCGTCTCTCGCGGTCGGAGCGTGCGGTGGAGCCGGAGACGGTTCCCGTTCGTTTTGTTGTGGATGGGCTAGGGAGCAGTCACGAGGTTGAGTTTCGTGATTCGCAACTGGTGCTGCAGGGCTATCGCCTGCCGATCGACAGGGCGACGCAGCAGGGGTGGGGGCGGGTGGAAATTCCAGGTGACGGGTATCGGGGGGACGATGTTTTTCATTTTGTTTATGATGAACCGCCGGTGTTGAAATCTGCGGTCATCTCAGGCTCTCCGGAAGAAGTGGGGCCTTTGCGGGCGATATTGTCGTCGCCGGCGGATCCTTCGCGGCGGCATGAAGTGGCGGTGTTTGCGCCGGAGCGGGCTGCGGAGATTGAGTGGGATGAGACGGCGTTGATCGTGTGGCAGGCGCCGATTCCGGCGGGGGACAGTATTTTGCGGCAGCAACTTGAGAATCACGTGATGGCGGGGCGGGCGCTGGTATTTTTGCCTCCGGAGGGGGGCGATGGCGGCGGGTTTATGGGGATGAGTTGGGGTGAGTGGGACACGGGTGGAGAAGGTGAGGGCGTGGAGTGGTGGCGGAGTGATGCTGGCTTGCTGGCGAATACCCAGGATGGTTCCGCCTTGCCGGTCGGGGAGCTCGAAGTCTTGCGGCATCGAGTGATTGAAGGCGAGGGGGCACCGCTGGCGCGGATGGCGGGCGGGGAACGGTTGCTCACGCGTGCGGTTGCGGAAGCGCCGGGAAGTGTTTATTTCCTGGGAACCTTAGCGGGCTCGGGGAGTTCGGGTTTGGCGCGGGACGGGGTGGTGTTGTATGCCCTGCTGCACCGTGCCTTGGGCGAGGGAGCGCGAGGGCTGGGCAAGGCGCAGCAGCGCTGGGCATCGGCGACCGCTTTGGGGAGCGACGAGAAGGAGGAGTGGAAGGCGATCGATGGACGCGAGGGCGTTTTGCGATCGGATCTGTCGCTTAGTCCTGGCATTGTTCAACGGGGAGATTTGCTAGTGGCCCTCAATCGCCCGCCTGAGGAAGATCGATTTGAAGCGGTGGGGCGATCGGCTTTGGACGAGCTTTTTGAAGGATTGGATTATCAGGTGATTGCGGAATCGCTGGGTGATGAGGGCAGTCTGGCGAGTGAGGTATGGAGGACATTCTTGATTTTGGTCGGAGCTGCCCTATTGGCTGAGGCTCTTTTGTGTATGCCCGCGCGGCGGGAGCGTTCTGTCGAAGAGGGAAGGATGGAGGAGGCGGCGTGACGGAGGTGAGTCAGTCTTTGGTTTTCAATACGAGCACGCTTTCTGTGGCGGCGGGGGTGATTTTTGTTTTGGCCATGGGGTTCCTGGCGTTTCGGGCGTGGCGCCGGAGCGGTTATCGTCGGACGATCGGCTGGTTGGAGCTCCTCCGGGTGGTGATTGCGATCGGGATCGCGGTGACGCTGAATCAGCCGGAGTGGCGTGAGATTTTTAAACCTGACACAAAGCCGGTTCTGGCGGTGCTGTGGGACGAATCTTCGAGTATGGAAACGCGGGATATCGTCGACCCTGATGCCGCTGGGAGTGGCTCGGTGTCGCGGAGTCAAATTGCGGCTCCGCTTGCGGACCTGGCGACTTGGGCGGCATTGGAGGAGCGGATGGATGTGGTGGTTGAGTCCTTTTCATCGGACGAAGAGGATCCGAGAGAGGGGACCGACTTGAATGGGGCATTATCCGGTGTGATGGAGCGTTACCCACGGCTGGATGCGGTTGTGTTGGTGTCGGACGGCGATTGGAATACCGGAAAGGCGCCGGTGGAGGCGGCGACGAGGTTGCGGATGCGGGAGACGCCGGTATTTGCCGTTCCCGTGGGTGCGGAGACGCGGATGCCGGATGTGGCGTTGGTGAGTTTTGATGTGCCGACTTTTGGAGTAGCGGGCAAGCCGCTGCGTATTCCATTTGCGATCGACAGTTCGCTTCCGCGTGATGAAAGCGTTGTGGTTGAGATGGAGACCTCTTCGGGGGAAGTGATCAGCAAGCAAGTGACCGTTCCGGCGATGAATCGTTATCAGGATGCGCTCGTGTGGCGCCCGGAGACACCTGGGGAATTTGACTTGAAGCTATCCGTGCCGAAGACGGGTGACGAGCGCTATGAAGAAAACAATGTGCTTGAGGCACCGGTTTCGATTCGCAAGGAGCGGCTACGAGTGCTGATTGTGGAGTCTTATCCGCGTTGGGAGTATCGCTATTTGAGGAATGCCTTGGAGCGCGACCCCGGGGTGGAAGTGGAGTGTTTGTTGTTTCATCCTGGGCTGGGGAGTGTGGGGGCTGGGCGTGGGTATCTGTCGGCGTTTCCAGAGGATGAGGCTTTGGCGCGGTATGATGTTGTGTTTCTGGGGGACGTGGGGGTGGGGGATGGTCAGCTGAGCGACGCGCAATGCGGCTCTCTTATGAAACTAGTTCGCGATCAGGCGAGTGGACTAGTTTTTATGCCGGGTTTGAAAGGGTATCAAGGGACCTTACAGGGGACTGCGCTCGCGGAACTGATGCCGGTGGTATGGGATCATGCGCAGCCGCGTGGTTGGGGATCGAGTGCGCCTGGGCGATTTGCGCTCACGGAGTCGGGAATGCGGAGTTTATTGACGAAGTTGGAGGACAGCGATGAGGCGAGCGCGCGGGTTTGGGCAACGCTGCCGGGATTTCAGTGGTATGCTCCTGCCGTGCGTGCGAAGGCGGGCACGGAGATATTGGCAACGCATGGTTCGGAGACGAACCAGTATGGTCGAATTCCTTTAATCGTGACGAAGACCTTTGGATCGGGCAAGATTCTATTTATGGGGACGGACGGAGCGTGGCGGTGGCGAAAAGGAGTCGAGGACAAGTATCATTATCGATTTTGGGGGCAGGTGGTGCGATGGATGGCGTATCAGCGCAATATGTCGCAAGGTGACAATATTCGGTTATTTTATTCCCCAGATCGTCCACGATCGGGCGATGTATTAACTTTGAACGTGAACGCCATCAGTCCGACTGGAGAGCCGTTGCGTGAGGGGACGGTGATCGCGCAGATTGCGTCGCCCTCGGGGAAGACCTCGAGTGTACGGTTGAATCCGCCGGGAGCGGAAGCGTGGGGCTTGTTCACGGGGGTTTTTACGCCCTCGGAGGCGGGTGAGCATCGGGTGCAAGTGAGTTGTGCGGAGGCGGGCACGGCTTTGGACAGTGTGATCACGGTGCAGGGGGTGAGTCGGGAGCAACGGGGGCAGGCGGCGCGGCGAGACGTGCTGGGGGAGATTGCCCAATTGACGCGAGGAGAATTGTTGGGGGATCCGAAGCCTGAGAACGTGGTGGGTGCGGTGGCGGCGATGGCGGAACCGGAGCCGATTGAGCGGCGGCTGCAACTTTGGGCGAATCCGTTTTGGGCGGCTATCTTGATTTTATTTATGGGGGTCTTCTGGGCGGGGCGAAAAGCGGCGGGGGCGTTTTGAGCGGAAACGAGAAACCTTATGTCTAAGAGCGAAATTATGAAGACACCATTGCCACCGGTCCTTGAGGGCAAGCTCGCGGACTATCGTCGTCGGGTATGGCTGGTGAAGCTCGCGGAAGGGATCCTTGCGGCTTTGTTTGGGATTGCCCTGTCGTATGTATTCGTTTTTGTGCTTGATCGGTTTTTTGAAACTCCGGCCTGGCTGCGGGGAGGAATCATGGTTGCGGGGGCGGCGAGTTTGGGATTGGGCTTACCGTTGAAGTGGCATCGTTGGGTGTGGCGGCAGCGTCGGCTGGAGGATGCGGCTCGATTGATGCGCAAGAAATTTCCCAAACTAGGGGATCAGCTGCTGGGGATTGTTGAACTGGCGGCGATGGAGTCGGGTGAATCCGGGCGGAGCGAGCGGCTGGTGGAAGCGGCCATGTCGCAGGCGGCGGCGGCGGTTCAAGAGCGGGATTTTTCTGAGGCGGTCCCCGAAGCGCGTCATCGGCGTTGGGCCTGGGCGGTGGCGGCGATTGTTTTTGTTGTGGCAGCGTTCGCGGTTTTGGTTCCGGACGCGGCTCGGAATGCCGTGGCGCGCTGGGCGACGCCTTGGCAGGATGTTGAGCGGTTTACGTTTGTCCGGCACGAGCGTTTACCGGAGCGGGTGGTGGTTCCGTATGCGGAGCCTTTTGAGGTATTAGTTGAACTGTCCGGAAACACCCGCTGGGAGCCGACGAGGGCAAAGGGGCGCCTCGCGGGGCAGGGGCCGGTTGTCGCGGAGCGGGATGGTGGTGTGTATCCTTTGAACTTTCCGCCGCAAAAGGAGGCGCGGGAATTGACGTTGAGAGTTGGAGATGCCCGGCAGCGCGTGGATGTGGAGCCGATGGCAAGGCCTGAGCTGACCGAGCTCGGGGTGCAGCTTCGACTGCCTGAGTATTTGCGTTATGAGAGTGATCCACTCGTCGAAGTGCGCGGCGGTAGTGTGAGTTTATTGGAAGGGGCGGAAGCCTCAATAAGGGCGGCGGCCAGCCGTACGCTGGTGGAGGCGGATTTGGATGGGGAGGCCCAGCGGGTGGAGGGGGCGACATTGACGACGGCGTTTCGTGAGATAGAGGGGGATGCGGAGGTGCGTTTGGATTGGACAGATTCGGTGGGATTGAGTCCCCGAGAGCCCCTGCTTCTGAGGGTCCGGGCTGTGAAGGATGAGGGACCGAAGATTGTGGCGCGCCGGGAGTCGCTCGAGCAGGTAGTGCTCGACAGTGAGGTTTTGACCTTTGATTTGGCGGTGGCCGATGATTTTGGTGTCAGAAGAGTAGGGTTGGAGTGGCGTGGGACGGGAGAGAGCGGTGAATTGGGCGAGAAAATTGCGGGGGCAGGCGGTCCAGAGGAGAAAGCGCTGGATATCCGGGCGACGTTTTCCGCAAAGCGGGAAGGAGTCGCGCCGCAGGTTTTGGAGATTCGGGCTTGGGCGGACGATTATTTACCTGGACGTGAGCGATCCTATTCGGCGGCCTTTTTGGTTCGTGTATTGAATCAAACGGACCATGCCTTGTGGTTGACGGAACAGTTTGGCAAGTGGTTGCAGGTGGCGCGCGAGAGTTACGAGCGGGAGCAGCAATTGCATGAGACCAATAAAGAGATACGGGGTATGAGTGCCGCGGAGCTGGATCGTCCGGAGGTGCGCCGGCGTGTTGCGCAGCAGGCGACCGCTGAAGACGCGAATGCGGCTCGATTGGCGGGGCTGACTTCGTCTGGTCGGAGTTTGGTAGAGCAAGCGACCCGCAATGAAGAGTTTGATGCCACTCGTTTGGAGTCTTGGGCAACCATGTTGCAGGCCTTGGATGACATTGCGGCCGAGCGTATGCCGAGTGTGGCGGAATTACTGAAGAACAGTGCGAGTGCGCCGGCGGGGGCTGCCGGGTTGATGGGAAGCGGAAGTGGTCTTCCGACGGCACCGGGTGAAGCCAAAGAGAACGCAGCTCCTAGTGGAGGAGAGACGCGGCCAAGCGGGCCCCAGATTAGTATGGGTCCGAGCATTCCGGGGTCGCCGGCGGTTCCGTCATCCGGTGCGGACGATCGTGAGGCGGTGCCGGGGATATCGGACCGGGAGAAGAGTCTCGGAGAAGAAGGCACGGACTTGGCAGATGCGGGCGAAGCGTCGAAGCCGCCATCGCCCGGGGCGCTGAAGCTACCCCAAACGACGCTCGGTCCTGGGCCGGGTAATGATGGGCAAGGGGACGGTGGCGGAGGGCCGCCGGAATCGCCGGCGCAAGAGAGTTTGGAAACCGCCGTGGTTGAGCAGCGGGATTTGCTTGCCGAGTTTGCTCGTGTGTCGGATCAGCTGAACGAGATTCTAGCGAGTCTGGAAGCGAGCACCTTCGTGAAGCGCTTCAAGGCGGCGTCGCGTGAGCAAATGGCGATTGCCGGTGAACTGAATGGCAAGACCATGGCTGCCTTTGGGTTGCGGAAGAAACCGGTGCCCGTTGCGGCGGTCATTGCTGAGAAGGCGGAGGGCGAGAGCGAAGTGGTTCGATTGATTCAGAGTGACATGGAGGCGTATTTTCAGCGACGTCCGGACATGCATTTCAAGAACGTCTTGAGTCAGATGAAGAAAATGCAGGTCGTGCGGGGGATTGCGAAGGTGGGATCGAACGCGGAAGAGAACTTCAGTGGGTATGGGTTGGCGGGTGCGGAATTTTGGGCGGACACGATGGACCGTTGGGCGGAAGAGATGGTTGCGGCCTCGAATTGTGAATCCAGTTCGAGCTGTAGTGCCGACAGTTTGCCACCGGAGATTGTCTTGAAGGTGATGCAGGCTTTGCGTGATGAGATGGCGTTGCGCGACGAGACGCGGGAAATGGAGAATGTGCGTGGAGCGCTCGATGAAGAAGAGTATGCGCGTCGGGTGGAACCTTTGGCGACGAAGCAGAAGGAGATTCGGACGCACACCATGGGGGCGGTCAACGACATTCTCGAGCTGCCTCAAGGGAACGAGAAGTTTGCGAAAGAGTTGAAGCTATTGAAAGTGGTTACGGAAGTCATGGGACAAGCTTATGGTGTCCTGAAGCAACCTGAAACCGGCCCGACGGCGATCGCGGCAGAGACTGAAGTCATTGAGCTTTTGCTTCAGGCGCGGCGGATGAATCCCGGGGGCGGCGGTGGTGGCGGGGCGAATCCCGGAGGGGGCGGCGGAGCGGAGGCGGCATCGCAGGCGGCCTTGGCGGGATTGGGGCCGGGTCATGATGCAAATGCCCGTGTTCGGGCGCGGGATGTCGGTCAGGCGACCGGGAAAGCGGGTCGGGAGTTTCCTGGGGAATTCAAGGCGGGATTGGATGCTTACTTCAATGCCTTAGAGGAAGATGGGGGGCGAGAATGATGGACGCGGACGCGTTGTATTCTCGAGCGCTGATCTGCCTTGGTGGCTTCTTTATGTCCTTTGGGGTTGCTGAAGTATGCGGGGTTGTTGCTGACGAGACCGACGAAAGCGACCGAGCGCGTCAGGAGCGCGTCGAGGCTTTTGTTGAGAAGCTTGTGCCTTCGAAGCAAGAAGAACTGGAGGAATACATGGAGGATGTGATTGGGGCGATGGATGAGGTAGTGGTGTTGGGCGAAGAAGAGGAGAAAGTCTTGGAAGTTGCTGCAGAGAAGGCCATTGCGCGATCGCTTGAGCCCTGGCCGAAGGCGTTTCGCGAGGCGTTGGACGCCTGGTTCAAAATGGTGCCCCTTGAGGATTTGGAAGTCAGTCTCCTCCATGGCGGTCTTGGTGAGTTGACGCGCCACACACCGGTGGCGGGGTGTGTTTTGCCGGATCGGCAGCGAGTTTGGGAGAAGAGTGTTTCGGGCGTACTCGATGAGGAGCGTCTTTCGGAATGGAACGAAGTCGTTTCGAAGGAGCGGGAGAAACGGCGGCGTGAGATTGAGGGCAAGCTTAGGGAGTGGCAGGGGAGGTGGAAGGACTCGATTGAAAAGCCTTTGAAAGGGCAAATTGAGCAGATGAAGGAAGCGTTTGAGCTTGGGGATGCCGATTTGGAGGTGCTGAGGGAGGAGATGGAGGGGGTAGCCAAGACGAAGCGTCAAGAGGACATCGCGAAAGTGAGGGGCATGTTGGGTTTTTTGTCGGATCGAGCATGGAATCGGATGAAGGGACAGGGGCATTTTTCATTTGAGATGGAGCGCAAAGAAGACCGGGATGCGATCGAAGCCGATTGGGAGGACGCGGTGCGCGGAGTGCTCGGCAAAGCCAGGCATGCGAAGTGGGAACGGATGGTTGATGAATCGGCGAAGGAGCGGGAGGAGAAAATGGGCCGCTATCTTGCCCCGCAGGTGGATCGAGTGCGAACGGAGATTGAGTCGGGGATGGAACTGGAGATTCGGGAGATTGCGCAGTTGCTGGCTTTGCCTGAGAAGCGCGAAGAGAAACTGCAAGCATTATCGAAACGCGCGGTGGATGTCTCTTTGGAGAAAGCCGAGGAGAGCTGGCGCGAGCAATTACGGGGACTTACGGACGAAGTTCTCGAGGGGCGAATTATGCAGGGAAACTACCACTACGGAATCAGCACCGATGATTGGCCGCAAAGACAGGGGCTTTGGACAGAGGGTTTAGCTAATTTGTTAGGCGAGGATGAGTTAGTTCGACTGGAAGAGGCGCGGGAAGCGCGTGACGGACGACGAGAGGGGGCTCTCGCTCGGATTGTAGTGGTTGAATTGGATAAGATGCTATCGTTGACTCCCCGTCAGCGCCGCGAGCTTGAGCCTCTCATGAAGCCCGTGACGACTATTTTTCCCCGACGAACGAGTCACGGGTATTGGGGCGTCAATCCGAGTCAGCTTTTCCGAGCGGCGGGACGACTGGAAGAAGCGGACGTACGAGCGGTGATTGACGACGTGCAGTGGGCGCGTTGGCGGGAGATCTGTGTGGACCGACAAAAGAACGGGCGTGAACTGGAGGACGAGGCTGGAGACGAGGAGGAGGGCAAGGGAACATCAGACGAATTGCCTGATGTCGAGGCGGTATTGTCTGAGCACTTGTTCAAGCTGAGCGAGGGGCAGCGCGACAAGTTCATGGGGCAGATGCAGATCAAAATAGACGATGTCACGCGGGTTCTGGACCTTTCGCCTGGGGATGTGACTCGTTTGACGACTGCGGCGAAGGGAGCGGTGGAGCAAAGTACCAGCCGGGCAATGGGCAATGCAGAGCGGTGGTTGCGAAACAGCGTCGAAGGAGCGACTCCGAAGAACATCGAGAAGGTGTTGGCAAGTCAGCGGCACACCTCATTTGGACGAGTGGGTGGGGGTCCGTATACGGACGAAATATGGACGGAGGCCTTGGATGACGTATTGAGTGCCAAAGAGCGAGAACGGTGGGAAAAAGCGGTTGCGGACCGCGACGCTTATCTTGAGGAGTCCCTCATTCGGATGACGCTTTCTGAGTTTGAGATTCGTCGGCGAACGACGGAGTCGCAGATGGACGAGATCGAGCCGATGTTGCGGGAAGCGTTTGAGAACTATTTGCCGGACATCAACAACTACGTTTCGGGCAGCTGGTATTTGCAGTCGTATTACGCGATGTTGCCGTTCGGAGGAATTCCCGAGGAGAACTTGAAGGAGATTTTGACGGAAGCGCAGTGGAAGGAATTTGAAATGAAGGACATGGCTGAAGTTTCGAACTATTGGTCAGGCATCCAGTCCAACCATGAGCGTCGTGTAAAGGAAAAGAAAAAGAAGTGAACGGGTGGCTTGGTCAGTTGGGAATGAGGCGCTGGTGGGTGGCGGGTATCTTGCTGGTGTTGGGGTTTGGGCAAGTGTGGTTTATGAGTGTCAGGGCGCAGGATCCGGGGTTACGATTTGGGGGCAAGATTCCATCGGAAGTGGAAACGGTATATGAGCGGGGCTTGGTATGGCTTGCGGCGACGCAGACCCCGGATGGCGGTTGGGAAGGGTCCAACAGCGGACCGGGCGTGGACGGGATTTGTTTGATGGCGTTTCTTGCGGGTGGCGAAGACGCCAATTTCGGCAAGTATGCGCCGAACATCAGAAGAGCTGTGAATGAGATTGTCAAAGGGCAAGACGAGAAGACTGGCTATTATGGAAGCAGCATGTATCACCATGGCTTTGCGATGCTTGCTCTCTCTGAGGCGTACGGAGTCGTTGATGAGTCGCTGATGTATGGAGATGGAGGGGAAGGGCGAAGCATTTCCGAGTCGCTTGAGCTAGCGATCGGGTGTGCGGCGGCGTCGCAGAAGAAGAATCGCTGGGGGGCGTGGCGATATTCGCCGGACTCAACGGATGCGGACACCTCGGTTGCTGGGGCTGTTTTAATGGGGTTATTGGCGGCGCGGAACGCGGGGATGGAAGTTCCGGACGAAGTTGTTGATTCGGGGCTTGAGTATATGCGGCGCAGCACGGGTCCGAGCGGCTATGTTGCCTATAGCGGCGGGATGGGTGGCATGGGGGAATCGATGAATCGATCGGCGATTGCGACGTTGGTTTCGGCGGTTTCGAAAAACAAAGATACGGATGAATACAAGGCGACTTTAAAGCATATTGCGAGCCGACTTGAGCATCGGGAGTCTGGATACAAGGAGTATTTTCGTTACTATATGGCGCAGGCCTTGTTCCAGGGCGATTACGAGTCGTGGGAGAAGTGGAACGGGGCGCTCGCGCGTCAATTGAGCGAGACGCAACAAGAAGACGGCAGTTTTGGAAGCCAAGCTTATGCGACGGGTATGTCGTTGTTGGCTTTGGCGTTGAATTATCGATTTCTTCCGATTTACGAGCGATGATAGATCAGAGGACGAGGCGAGGTTGGTTTCGACGGATTTTAGTATCGGCAATGCCATTGGTTTTGTGCGGATTCGGGAGTGGCGGGGTCAACGGAGCAGTCGAGAAAGGTTGGATTTATGGCGAAGGCGATCGCTTAGCGGGCGAGGGGCTCTTGATTTGGAAGCATGGTGAGTCTATTCGGGGAAGACTAGCTCATGCCGACG
The DNA here is from genome assembly GCA_039182965.1 of Verrucomicrobiota bacterium. Taxonomy (GTDB): domain Bacteria; phylum Verrucomicrobiota; class Verrucomicrobiia; order Verrucomicrobiales; family DEV007; genus JBCDBW01. The sequence continues at coordinate 9,398 of JBCDBW010000031.1, read as the reverse complement.
GCACTCATTTGACTTGGGAGGCACCCCAGTATTTTGCGGATGCGATCACGATTGATTTGACGGATCTACGGAGGATCAATTTCAGTCAGCGGGGAACGCAGCCGAGGGAGGAGTGCAGTATTCGGATGAGGGACGGGACGCGATTGTATGGGCAGCTTGTTGCGATTGATGGTGACACAGTAACGATTCGGAGCGAGAGGCATGGGGACGTCGTAATAGAGCGAGGGGCCGTGCTGAGTGTGCATCGGTTAAAAGGGGGGCGTTTGAAGTATGCCGGTCCGACGAGTGTCGCTGGCTGGGATATCCTCGACGAGGATGCCAAGAAGCGTCAATTCTGGAAGGAATCGCCAGGCGGACGGTTGACGCAGGTGGGTTGGAACAAGCAGGCGTTTTTGAAATTGGAGACGGAGGATTTGATTGAAGTTGATGTGGTGCTGCGGTCTTCGAATTCGCTTCGGTTCCGGCTCGAGTTTCTTACCCCTGAGGGTCGTCGGGGACTCACGGTGGAGACTTGGGACGATGAATTGGTTTTGCAGGGTCGGACGTTTGCCTCTTTGCGCACGCTCGCGCATGAGGATCGGGAAATTTCGCTTCGTTTGTATTGGGACCGGAAGTCGGGCCGGACGGCGGTTTTCTGTGGGACGGGGGAAAAGTTAGCGGAATCGCGAATGTCAGCCTTGCCGCCAGAGAACGAGAATGCGTCGGACAAGGCGCCCAAGGGGGAGGGCTTGTTGATTCACAACAAGGGGCCCAATTTGACCCTTGAGACATTGCGGATTCGGTCTTGGGACGGGGTGATTCCTGACGGCACGGAATCGGTTCGTCCCCGAATTGTGATGAAGGATGGTGGGGTGATCGCGGGTGAGGTGTTGGAGGGTGACAGAGAAAGGCTCATCGTTGTTGATGATGGCCATGGTGGAAAGCGTCGGGAATTGCCTTGGTTAGAGGTGGAGGCGGTGGAGTTCTCGATGGATGAGGACTGGAAAGTGGAGGGGCAGACGGTGGAGCTTTGGTTTACGGACGGCGCTTGGCTGGCTGGGAATTTGGTGGCAGGAGATTCGCAAGGCGTGTCGGTACAGACGGATTTTAGCGCGAAGCCGGTTCGGTCCTCCGTTGACGATTTGGCTCGGATCGAGTTGAAGATGCAGAAAGGGGAAGAGGCTCCGGAGCCGATACCTTTTGCAGAGAGAGACCGCCTGATTGCAGCGGGAAAGACACTTCAAGGGCGGCTTGTAACGGGTGGGGCGGGTTTGGAGTGGAGGCCCATGGGAGCGACGCGGGCCGTGCGTTTACGCGATTTGGATTCGGTGGAATTTACGAGAGCGATCGCACCGGGTGGTCCAGGAATAGGAGCCGATTCTTTGCTTTACCTGAAGAGCGGCGACATCGTGCCGGGGGAACTGCGAAGCGTCAGCGAGAGTGTGGTTGAGTTCGAGTCGGCGCTTGTTGAGAGGAGGGAGTATCCTGCCGAGGAGGTTTCCGCGGTGCAGTTTGTCGCTGCGGAAGTAGAAATGGAAGGATTTGGTGATGACGCGTGGGAGCGGATGCGTGGGACGACTGACGCGATTGAATTGGAAGGTGACAAGCTGGTTCTTAAGCCGGGGGGGTCATTTGGTCATCCCGCCATGCTCCAGGGTGATCAGATCAAATTCAATTTTGGTGGTGATCGCCAAAGCTATGCCGCAATGAGGGTGCGATTGTTTTGTAATGGAACAGACGTTGAATCTCCTTCCACGAATCTGGTTTTTGGCCGTTATGGTCAGGATGTGGTGTTCGGTGTGGAACGCATTCTGAATCAGCTTGATAGTCAGCATCGAATGGCCTCACCTCAAGGAAAAGCGACGCCGGTTCGGATCGGGATCAAGGAAGACTTGCTTGATATATCGATCAATGGTGTATCGGTTCGCAAAGTTCCGGTTACTCCGGAAATGCGGTCTGGGATTGGTGTTGTTTTTGAGCCGTGCGGCCTTTGGGGCAACGATGAGAGGGAGTGCGAAGTCTCGGCATTCAGCGTGCGACGGGCACCAGGTATTACCTCCGTTCCGGGAATTGATGGTGAGGCGAAGAGCCAGGCCTTGACGGTGCCTCGTTTTCGTCAGGACGATCCCCCTCGGCATGCGTTGGTTGCGGCGAACGGGGATTTGTTACGCGGGGTGATCGGTGCGGTTTCAAAGACCCACTATGGGCTTCGGTCGGGTTTGGAGACCTTGCAGATCCCGCGTTCACGGGTGGCGGCCGTTGTTTGGCTGGGGCGTGCCGAGGAGGATGATCGGGAAAACCAGTCGACGAGCGATCCGGGTGAGGGTGATCGTGGTGAAGGCGCGGAAGGCATTCATTGGCTCCAGTTGGCGAACGGAGCACGCCTGGGGATTGAAGTGAGTCGGTTTGAAGCGGATATGATTTATGGGCGGCACGGCTTTCTAGGTGAGTGTGAGGTGCCGGTTCAGTCTGTTTACCAAGTGAATTCATCCGAGCCGGACCGGACTGGTTCGATGAGGGTATTTGAGGCTTGGGAGCTGGTTTATGCTCCGGATCCCGTTTTGCCGGAGTCCGGGGGACAAAGCTCGGAGATGCTGGGGCAAGAGATCAGCGAATTTTCGATTCCCTATCTTGGCAAAGGGAAGTTGGAGTCGAAGAAATTGAGTGGCAAAGTGGTTGTGTTTGATTTTTGGGCAACCTGGTGTGGTCCGTGTGTCAAGGCGTTGCCCGAACTCATTGACGCGATGGCGGAATTCGACGGTACAGACTTTTTGTTTGTCGGGATCAACCAGGGAGAGTCGGAGGAGCGGGTGAAGCGTTTTTTGGAGACGCGAGGGTGGGACATGCGGGTCGCGATGGATTTGCAACAGCGGGTGGGACAGAGTTTTGGCGTGGAAGGGATCCCGCACACGGTGATTGTTGGTCCCGATGGGAAAGTGGCGTGGGTGAAAACCGGCTATGACCCGTCGGGTGCAGGCCAAGCCGCAACGGTCGTTCGGCGTCTCCTTGGAGGAGGCGGGATGGAAGTGGACACTGGAATTCAGTGAGGAGGGCGGCTTCCGCCGGAACTGGCGGGAAGACGGGTGTTCCGGAGAGATCACGATGTGCGGGACGATTCGGCGGAAAACGTGTCGTTGCCGAGATATTGATCATTTACAAAGACCTGATCGTCATCCGACCACTTGTCTCGCAAGCCAAGTTAAGAAGGCTTAAGTATTGTAAACCAGATCTTTAACCACCGTGAGGCCGTCGGAACATAGGGCTCCATGGCCCATATAAGTTTTTGTTCTCGCTCTCCATCACGGAGGAGCGGAATATCTCTCGCTCGAAGAATTCCATGCTTATGCTTCGCTCTAAAGGTACTATCTTGGTCTTCATTAGCCTTGTCTTGTTGGGTGGTGCGACACCATCGATTTATGCTCAGGAAGTCTTTAATGAGGAAGCGGTCAATCCCGTTACGATCGGACCGGGAGGGCGTGTCATGCGAGAAGCACCTGACGAGATCGCGGCGGAGAAGGGATCATCTTTTCACGTCCATTCGCTTTGGGAGAGTCGATATGTCTCCGAGGGCCGGGACAATCTTGATGGGGGGAGCCTCCTCACTGCTTTTACTGATCTTTCCTGGGGAGCGTTCACGTTTGCCCCATGGTTTGGATACGGTCCCGGTAGTGATTACGCGGAGCTCAACCTCAGTTTCATTGCGGGAAGTAATATTGGAGAGAATTTTGAAGTTTACGGGGGATACACCCACCTCCGCTTTCCAAAGGACAACGAGCATGACAATGAGATCGGCGCTGGTGTGGTTTACACGGGTTTGGGCTTTATTGATCTTGGCGGGGATTGGTATCACTCCTTCCTGGCGGACGGTTCGTTTTTCGAGGTGGTTGCAACACGGACGGTTCAAGTCTACGACGAGGTCTTCGCCAGTCCATTTGCGATGTTGGGATTCAACGCGGGCTATGTCCCGGATGGTCACGATGGGACCAACAACTTGATACTTGGGGTCGATCTTCGTTATTTGATTCAACCGCGGATCGAAATTAGTGGGTTCGCGTCCTATAACTGGGAGATCGGCAGCGACCCTCGGAATCGTCCCGGTGACGAGCTCTTAAAGGACTTTTTTTGGGGTGGTGTAGGTCTGAGGGTGAACTTTTAAAGTGGCAGGGCAATTGGTGGTAGTCTCCGTTTATGGGGATCGAGACATTGGGCAGATTTGGTATTGCCGCGTGGCAGGCTTCTGCGACTGAGTGTTTCACAGGTCGCTGAAGCGATCGAGTGGCTGCTTTTCCAGGTGTCGCCCCCGACGCTGGATAAACTTTTTGTGCTTTCCCATCTGCTGTCTGGGCGGATGGCCGGCTGGGAATGGTGTTAGTGTGATTATTCGGTGTTTGCTCGAATTAGCCGGAGATCGCAATTGATTTAGCGCGTGCGTTTTAGGCCTAGGGAGGGGGGATCAACGAGGTTGCCGCGGTTCCTATGACTTCATGGAGTGGCAAAGACGAAGTGGCTGAGTGACCGATTGGGTAGGAGTGAGGTGTTCCATGATTAGACGCGTTTAAGAGAAAAGCGTATTTGTGCAGGGAGGGCTGATCTCGCGTTGGTTATACTGGCGACGAGCTGACGGGTCTTTCATCCGGTGGAGAAGCCCGCACGGAAAGGCCGCTATCCGTGATCCTTTATTGTTTCTGGTCCGAACTGGAGCGACGAGCGGTAGAGCCTTCGAACCGCTTCCGTATTCCCGGGTCAATGGGAAAGTAGTAACCTCTCGGAAGGGATAGAGATGGCTTGTTTCCCTTGTGTTTTCCAAACAGCTTTCGGCAGAATACCTAACGAAGGAAATGGTTGATATGCAACAAAAGTTAGTCATTTCCCATCTATCCACACTAACCGTCAAAGAATGAGTCACGAACTCATAGCCGACCTAAAATCTCAAAGTACGTGGAAGCTTTTCGGACTAAGCGTAATAACTTTCTTTGTATTTACCGCTCACTACATGAAGCGGCAAACGAGCATCATAAATGATCACTACGACCATGAAGATAAGATTTCGGAGGGCTTTGTTGCTTTTGTACTGGTGATTAGCTATCTCTCGCTGCTTTTTTTATTTGCCTACCTCTTTGTAGATGAATCACACCCCATTGCACGGGTCAGCAACCTGGTAGATCGAGTGAGCGCGGTCGCCTATCTCGTGTGGGGTTTTAAAGCTCGAAAGCGAATGAACATCATTTTGTGTTCTGAGAGAAAGACCAAAATGTGGTTCCATGGTCTTTGGACCTTTCTGTTTACGCCCTTCTATTTCAATTTCAAAGTCAACCAGTTGAACGAGGAGGCAGAACAAGCCCTTGGCGGGTATGCGGACAATCGCTCCGAGTCGATTTGATCCTATTTGCCACTCCCGTCGTTGTTGCCTGAAAGGCGCTTTTCCAGTGGCCGATATTTGACCGCCTAGTTTTTTCCAGAAACGAGATGCCCTTCATTGAACTTGAAACGCTGATCGCCGCACCTATCGAGCGAGTTTTTGACCTTGCTCGCAGCATCGACGCACACGTTGCCAGCACCAAAGGATCGAATGAGAGCGCAGTTGCCGGCCGGACGTCGGGATTGATTGAGCTCGATGAGTCTGTCACCTGGGAAGCAACGCATTTCTGGGTCAAGCAGAGGCTTTCTGTCCGGATCACCCAGTTTGGCAGACCGCATTTTTTTGAAGACGAGATGGTTCGCGGAGCATTTTCTTTTATGGTGCATCGGCACACATTCGAGGAATCGCTCGGCGGAACCCTCATGAAGGACGAGTTTCGCTATTCGGCCCCGTTTGGAGTCTTGGGCCGTCTCGCGGAGACCTTCTTCCTTACCCGATATATGACGGCATTTCTGGCGGGTCGAGCCGCGGAGCTGAAGGCTATCGCGGAATCGGATGAGTGGCGCCGTTACCTAGGAAATGCGGGAGACCAGGGTGAGGCGCTTAAGCCTGGCCGTTCGGTGTCGCAATGAGCTTTCTGGCTTCCGAAGAGACTTCGCATTCGACATGGGGTCGCTGTCAGGGTTGAGTGGAGTGGAATGTGGTTGGAAGTTTTGCAAGGAATCGATCCAATTGGCGAATGAGAAGCGATTTCATCGTAGGGTTGCATATCATGGGTTTCCTCACCGCGGCCAACGGCAGGTCGCTTTCCTCGAAAGTCCTTGCTGAGACCTATGGGACGAATCCTGTGGTTGTTCGCCGCATCTTGGGAAAGCTGAGTGAAGCGGGATTGGTGAAGTCGCAAAGGGGTGCTGGCGGCGGCACCATCCTGGCTGATGAACCTGCGAGAATCAATCTGCGAGATATCTACGAGGCCGTCACGGAAAGCGGCGGGGTATTGCCGCGTTATCCGATGAGTGAGGGGGGACCGTCGGAAGTTCTTGGAGGTTACGTCAACCACCTACTTGAGGCGGCAGAGGATGATTTGCTGACTCGCCTTTCGGAGATCAGCATTTCGGAGATGGATCGGCGGGTGAGACCGGCCATTTGCAGCATTCTTGAGACTGCCGTTGGGCAAAGAGAGAGCGAATCCTCTTGATTAATGTAACAATTAAAGTTACAAATCATTTTTATGAGGTATGCGACCGTCTTTTTACGGGTCTCAGCGGTCCTTTGGATCATTTGGGGGCTTGTCCACTTGCTTGCCGGTGTAACGATTCTTTCGGGAGACACGACTTCAGGTTTTCAAGCTATTGCCGACGGGGTTGCGCCGGAAGCTCTTGAGAGGGAGTATCCTGCTGCGGTTGGTGCCGTGCTGAGCCAGCACGCATGGAATCTTGGGTGGGGTGGCCTGGTGACGATGATTGGTGCTGTCTTTATCTGGCGGAAGAACATGACCGCCGTTTGGGTAACCGCGATGATTGGGGGGCTACTGGATGTCGGCTACTTCGTATTCATCGACTTGGGGGGCTACAACCGGTTTGTGCCGGGCACAGTAATGACGATAATTTCGGCTCTAGCAATTGCCTTGAGTTTCAGTGTTTGGTTTAAGCAGCGTCGAAACGTGTGACGTCTGTTGATCAGGGTTGGGTAAGGTGTCGAAGAAAGAGCGCCTGCGCCGCGAAGTCTGAATAGCTGCGAAATGACGCTGTCTTGTTAGTTTGAAGCGTTCCCTTGCAGTCAATGTGCTTTTGTCTTTCATCGGTGGGTTGGTCTAGACGTTGTGATCTCTGTCGGGGAGAGTTGAGTCGCTTCGCGATCGTGCGACTTTTCATTTTATAACCGAAGCGATCTCGGTTTACTCAATTTTGGAAGCTCTCGCCGGCGATCAGCATGCCCCAGACACTGGCGACGCGATCTCATCGCGGTGGCTGATTTAGTTGGAAAACGCTCTTCGCAGATCATCTCGCAAGGTGTTGTGTAGATACGGATTAGCTTCTTAATTAGGTTGCGCTGTTTTCCTTCGATCGTATGACAGGGAGCCACTTGGCTGTTTGCTCAACTTGTTCGCTCAAGGACTGGGGTGAGTCTTAAGCAGGTCCTTTCTTGCTTCCTATTGAGTATGGTTTGGGCTATCCTTAATCTATGAGTCCGACTGGATTTGCGATTCTTCTTGGCTTCGCGATTTTGTTTTATCGAGTCGCTGAGAATGAGGGCCGCTCGGGAGTCATTTGGGCTAGCATCAGCGCTTTTGCTTGTGTGGTTGCCACTTATTTTCACTTGGGACTGCTTGGACTCCTGGGTGGGCAGGTCGCCACTTATCTGGCCTTGTGGATTGTGAATTTCGTTCGACCGAAGATTCACGATACCTGAGTCTTGATCGCGCAGGTTTAATTGTCCCCGTTTAATGACCATGAGTTCCACTTCCCTTAAGACGATTGTCGCGATTGCCTCCGTGCTTTTTTTTGGATGTTCTGAGAAGCAGGAGCAATTCGAATCGGTGGCTCGGCTAGTTGTCAGTCCATCGCGCCCTCCGGACAAGGAGGTGGTTGACTGGGTGGAAGGGCTGCCGGGCATGGTTGCGTCACCGGATTTTTTGCAGCGCACGAAAACCCAGCTGAGCGAGAGTAAACCGGATTTGATTCCGAGTAAGGTCGAGTTGGTAGTTGTTCGAAAGTCTTCGACTGTTTTGATTCGGGCGATCGGGTATAGCCCTGAATATACGCAAGCCTTTCTCGGTGCCGCTCTAGACGAGATTATTCTTGCGGACCGCAAGCAAGCCGGATGGAGTCTCGAACAGGAAGAGGAAATCGATGGCCTTGCACAATCGCTTCTTGCGCTGGAGAAGGAATTGGTTGCTCTCGAAAAGCAATTCTCTGAAGACAGTGATTCGGAGGTCCTCTCGCAGCTAGAGGAAAAACGATCGGCCCTTCGTATGGACTATGAGTCCAGATTGAAGCAACTCAGAAAAGCTGACGTTTCTCGGTCTCTGATGAAGTATCGACTCACCGTTATGGAGCCACCCTCTAGGCCGATGTTAAGACGGCTGTAGCTACCAGCCGCATTCAAGACTGAAGAGGATCGCGCCGAGCACGGCAGTTTCATCCGGGAAATCAGGGCATCTTTTGCTTTTTGGCTTTGGGCAATGAAGGGGTGTGCTGCCGCAGTTCTGATCGGTCCTCTTGGTATTTGCCCAGTGTCATCGTGGGGAGAGCTTGAAGCCGGGGACTTGGCCCGGGCACAGAGTGTTTATATGGTGGGTTCTTCGACTACCTGATTCCGACGAGTCGCTTTCTTTGAGGTTTGTTGCCCCGTATTCTGAGGAAACCGGGGCGTTGTATGGTGCGATTGGCGGGTATGAAATTGGTTCGAGGGTCGAGGTCTAGTGTTGGCCGTCAGGAGACGGGGACATGCTTAAGGTTTCGATCACTTCTGGCAAAGGGGTGATGCGGACTAAAGTGAAGAACCTGTTGCAGGATGCGGAGATAATCACCTATCCCATTGCGATTGGTGGAGAAGGGGATGTGGGAGGGATTCTGGTGAAGGGGGCGATTGACCGTGAAGACACCAGAGATAGGGGTTGAAAGAAGGTGAGATGGGGCTTTCCGTCGGTGTCAGGCCACGATGAACCAAGCGAGGGGCAGGGCACAAAATCGGTGCATCTATGGCCGTTTGCGTACTAACAAGTTGCGCTTCGATTATGAGGAATTTTGTTCACCAACTATCCGCCAAATTGCCCCGTCCTAGGGGAGAAAACGCGCGCGGAGATTAGCCGTAGTTGAGGCTGAAATCGATGTAATATTGGGCCCATTTTTGCCAGTGTGCGCGTCTTTGGAGTGGAATTTTTCGAGTCTCACGTTCTTTGGGAAATGCTTTCTCGAGGATGTTGGGGAGTGGAATCATGTTAATCAACAAAAAGTGTTGAGCAACGCATTTTTGCAAGATATACATCTTTAGATGGCTGTGAATAGCCTATATTTGTGTTTTTTGACTCTTGCCTTGATCGGGCGTTGTGTTGAGG